>JBCECD010000036.1:0-12635 GCA_039206745.1 Bdellovibrio sp.
AAAGTCCAGGAATTATCTACAAGCCTTTGTATGTTTGATCTATCAGGAAAAATATAAATTCCATATGCCTGAATTGGGAGATTTGGATCTAACGGCCTTAGAGGCAACATACACCCCTCTAACTGATGAGGTGACAGAGGCTTTGAACTGGATTGCTTATTGTGGTCTGACCAACTGGAAAACCGGCGAAGCACAAGTGGTTTCAGGCCGTCAATGCGATGAGTACACTCCACCTACTGCTGGAGATGTCACATATACTATATACGATTTGCGTTGGGCTTCAGATGTCTCCCAGGAGCTTTTCCTCGGCGAGCGTTCCCTCCAATACGACGGGCGCACTCCTGAAAAACGCCATCAGCGTTTACAATCACGAAGTTTTATTTTTCAGATACCGCAGCAATAACCGAGTTCAAAACTTTTTTCGCCTGAGCAATCTGACTCTTCACCGAATCGCTGCCCTTGAGAGCCTTTAACATCTCAGGGGGCGCAAAACTCAGGGTTTGGAAATATTCAAAGCTCTTTGTCAATTCATCACCATGATCACGACGCACGCTCGGAGGCATGGCCTCCAAGAGCCGCTCCACTTCCGCTGCGGCTCCACCAGTTCCCGAACTCTCTCCCAAAACTGTATAGAAGATGTTGAGCATCTCCGCCCCCACAGCTCTCTCGTCTCCCTTATGTAAAAGATCATCCACTTTTTTATATCTCTTGTGCACAAGCTCTTTCAAAGTGCGACGGCGACGGCCCCATCCAAACTCTCTCTGAGCTTTCCACAAAAGCACCAGGCTGATCAAACCATAGAGAGCTCCCCACAATCCGGGCAGCGCCAAGATCTGACTGTGAGCACTGGTTCTCCATTCAGTCACCGGGTGAGGCAACTGATTAGCGACCGGAGCGGGAGCCTTTCCTCCCGCCGGTTCCCCTACACGCGATGACGAACCCACCGGTGCATTGGGGTTGTTCAGCACATTCAAAGTCAGAGGTTGAGTTGTGCGCGTATAGTACTTCCCGGACTGAGGATCAAACATGCTCACACTCAAACCCGGAATCAACATCTCACCCTCTTGACGAGGAATCAGTAAAACCTCGAACTCTTTGTAGCTGCGCCCATTCTTAAAATATTTCGACTCAGACTTGCTATCATATTGTTCAAGCCCAACCGGCCACGAGATCGCGGGCAAATCAATCACCTTGGCATTGCCAGCTCCCTCAAAACGCACCTTCAAACTTAAAGGCTGATTCGCCGGTACAGAAGTGTTCTCAATACTAGCATGCACTTCAAACTGGCCCACAGCTCCAGTAAAATCCTGCGGTCTGCCTTCGACTGGCAAAGGTTTGACTTTGATAGGAACTCGCGCCGAACTCTTCGTGTATTCATAGGGTCGGCCATAAAATCCCCCCAATGTTTGCGAAGGCAAACGCACTCGGGATTTGATTTTATATTCATCAATCACAGCCGTCCCGGCCTTGATCGGAAACAGGGCATGAGAGGCAAGCAGAGCCTTTTTCCAGGGAATGCCATTGACGATCTCCTCTGAAAACTGAATGGAAGGGACTTCTTCAATGATCTCTTTCCAAAAACCACGGAGGCTCGGGAACTTCAGGCGGTCGAGAGTTTCCATCTGACCGCGAGTGTAGATATACCAATTGGTCGTGACTTGCTCACCCTCGTAGACTTCAGTCTTATCAACTTCGACAGAAATAAAAAAAGCTTCATTGGCATTCGTAGGCAAACTGCGAAAAGCCGCTTGTGGCAAGCCACGGACCGCCGGCGGCTCCTCCTGTCTTCCCATCTGCCCTAACTGTTGCTGCAAAAGTCTTTGCCGCTGACGTAGGAGTTGATTAAAAATATCCTCTTCCTCCTGATCCATAGAATCAAAAGGGTCCTCAAAACCCGGCACCTGAGGACGAGAGGGGCGCGCGTTTCTTGTAGGTTCAGAACCCACCTTAATAAGAATCGGCTTGGTATGGTAGACCTTCCCGTCCACAACCACTTCAAAAGAAGAGACACTGAGATTCCCAACACGGCGAGGACTGAGTTGATATTGAAACTCACGTCGTCTTTGCGTTTCAAACTTCATTCCCTGTGGCGTGTTCACCAGTTTTTGCGCTACAGCCGTGGATTGCCAATTGTTCAAAAGTTCAAAGCCATCAATATCGGGAACACGAGGATCCTGAATCTCCACTTCCTCTGTGGAAATCACCGAAACACTCAAGGTGAACGTATCGCCCAATCCCATCTCATTGCGATCCACAGAGGATTGAACAGTCGTGGCCGCCTGAGCCAGGGTTCCCCCCCATAAAATCAGAAAACAGAGATAATTACCAATCCTTGTCACGAGGCTGCTCCTTCACATCTCTCTTATTAAACTCAGCACGGATCTTTTCCTCCTGCTGTTTGAGCTCTCCTAAAATCTTCTTCACATCGCCTTCGGATAACTCCTGTCCTTGATAAGGACGAGGTTGATATTTGCGAGAAGATTGATATTGCTGTTTGTCCTCTTTTTGTTTTTCGTCCTTACCAGAGTCCTTGTCTTGAGACTCCTTCTGCTGACCCTTCTCTTGTTTTGAATCGTTCTGTTTGGACTGGCCTTCTTGCGAATCCTGATTTTCCTGATTCTCGCCTTCTCCACCCTGACCGCTCTGGCTCATGGTCAACAACTCAATATTGGTCTTCACTTCCTGCGAAGACGGAATAATATCCAAAGCTTTTTGATAAAGAGCCAGAGCCTCATCAATCTTCTTCGTTTTCGCCAGCAGTTGTGCCTGATTAAAACGGGACATGAACATCAGCAAAGGATTGTTTTCCTTTTCTGCCAGCCCCTCAGCTTCCTTATAAGATTGCAAGGCCTTCTCCGCCTGCTGAGTTCCCTCAAAGGTCAAACCCAGATTCAAATGCAAGGCTCCGACAAAAGGATCGTACTTCAAAGCCTCTAAATATTTGGCGGTGGCTGCGGGATAGGACTGGGCCTGAATATCTGTGTTTCCATCTCGATTCAATTTCAAAGTTTGCAAATGTGGCTTACCCGGGCCACATCCACACAACCATAACGAGATCACGCCGACTAGATATCTGTATTTCATAATGGCGGCACCTCATAGCGTCCCTTCCAAAAACGAAAGGCATGGCGACGCTCTCCCAAAAACAATTCAATCAATGCTAAAATAATACCGATCAAAAGAAACAACTGAAAACGTTCTTCATACTGAGTGGCGACACTGGTCTCAAACTGCGTGCGCTCCAGCTTGCCGATGTCCTCCATCAAATGACGAGTTTGATCTCCACCAAAAGTGGCATAATAGAAACTGCCTTTTCCCGCTTCGGCCAATGCACGCAAAGCATCGCCTTTAACAGTCGTTAAAATAGTCTGCCCTTGTCGGTCTTTTTTATAGCCTTTTAAAAACCCCATGCCATCCCGAACAGGAATGGCTCCCCCTTTTTCCGTGCCGTAGGCCAGAGAGAATATGCGTACACCCTCAGAAGCCATTTTTTTTGCTTCCTCGAGAGCCCCGGCCTCATGGTCTTCTCCGTCCGAGGCCAAAAGAATCACGCGCGTGACTCGCACTGTTTCATCTGTCGAAACACCGCCACGAGCAAAGGCCTCCTTCGCCACCTGCAAAGCTTCGGTAAAATTTGTTCCCTGCGAAGACACGGAGTTCGGCTCCAGAGATTCCAGATACATCTTCACCGCTCCGGGATCATTGGTCAGAGGAGAGAGCAGAACAGCCGAGCCCGCGAAGGCCACCACACCCACTTTATTTCCTGGCATCAGATCCATCAACCGACTCAGCTCCGCTTTGGCCTGGGCCAAACGGGAAGGTTTCACGTCTTCAGCCTGCATGCTGTCTGAAACATCCACGGCAAAAATAATTTCCACACCTTCGCTCTGCACCTGCTGCTGACTCTCACCCAATTGAGGCCGAGCTAACGCCACAACAAAAAAGAAAATCGCACCCACCTGCAAAAGATTTTTCAAGGTTCTTTTTCTTGTGGAAACAGAACTCGACAAAAAAGGATACAGCCTGGAGCCGATAGATTTCTGCAGTTTTTGTCGCGCCTGACGATCAAAAAAATAGCCAATCAACAAGATCGCCGGAATCAACCAAAGATAATTCAAGGCCGCGATGTTTTCAAAACGAAACATTATGGCACCCTCCTCAACCACGTGCGACCCAGCAGAATCGCCAACAGATAGAGCCAGAGAGCCGCCACCAAAAATGGCGGGAACTCCTCGGTGTAGTTGGTGAATTTATTCACATCAATTTTTGTCTTCTCGAGAGAATCGATGTCTTCAAATACTTTCTGCAAAGCCCCTTCGTTCGTGGCACGGTAGTATTTCCCATTCGTATCCGCAGCCATGCGCTTTAAAAGATCCTCGTTCACCGTACTCTCAAAAGGTTGGTAGGTTTTCACTCGCTGCCCGAAGATGTCCCGCGTGTAAACAGGAATGCGGGTCGGGCCATCTTTACCAATCCCAATCGAATAAACTTTGATGCCATATCCTTTGGCGATCTCCAGACCGGTTTCAGGATCAATGGTGCCCGAGTTGTTTTCACCGTCCGTCATAAAGATCATCACACGGCTCTTGGCTTGAGAGTCTTTCAGGCGACCTGCGGCATTGGCAATAGACACTCCCAACGCCGTTCCATCTTTAATTCGAGCTCCCGAGGCACTGGTAATCTCTCCCACTCGTTGCAAAATCAATTGATAATCCAGCGTGGGCGGAACCAGGGTGAAGGACTCTCCGGCAAAAACCACCAAGCCGATGCGATCCGAAGAACGTCCTTCAATAAATTTTTTGATCGTCTCTTTCGCCGCCTCCAACCGATTGAGCGGCTTCATATCTTCGATCAGCATACTGTCAGAAACATCCAAACAAATGACAATATCAATCCCCTCGATATTCTTTCGAATCTTGGTGTTCATGGTTTGCGGGCGAGCCAAAGCCATGATCGCAACAATCAAAGCCAGAGCTTTCAAAAGCGCCGGGCCATGCATCAATCGTGTTCGCAAAGTGGGCGGCAAACTCTTTAACAGTTCAATCGAACCAAACTGCAAAGTGGGAAGCTTGTTTTTCTTCTTCCATAATACCCACGCCAGAATCACAACAACCGGCAGGATCAACCAAAAAGCCCAGAGAGAATGGTAAGTCATGACAACCTCTCCATTTTCTCCACAAGCAGACGGGTTCTTTGGGTGATGTTCAAAACATCCTGCTCCTGCAAAGAGTTTTGATCTCTGAATCCGCGAGCATATTCATTTAAAAGCTTTTTGAGTTCTACGCCGTATTCTTTAAAGACAGCAGATTGATAGATTTTCAAATCCTTGAGGATCACGCGATCGCTCCACTTCAGAGCCGGAATTTGATATCGACGTGTTAAGTACAACTTCAGCATGCGATGAGATTCTTGCAGACATTGCACGACATGATCGGGTTCCGCTTTACCGCCAAAGAACACCGAATTGGATCTTTGCATCCGCCGCAAATTTTGATGATATTGCGCTAACGGCGAGAGCGCTGAATCATGCTCCCGCAAGCTGACCACCATATTTCTCCGCTGCACAGTTCGATAGATTCGCGCTATCAACCACAGAGCGAAGGCCCCTACAACTCCCGCAAGTAAAGCCCAATACAAAATAGGCACAGCCAAGGAAGCCGGGCCAATCGGGCCGTAGGGCTCCGGAGGAGCCGTCTGTCCTTCTTGTGGCGGAGGCAAGACACTTTCGACTTTGTACTGCACAGGTCCTAAACTCAAAACCTGCTGACCGTCGGTCAGTTGCAAATCAGGAAAGGAAAAAGTTCCCGCGCGGTAAGCCGTCACTTTGACGTCGGCCTGTGTTGGAGAGCGGAACTCAAAGCTTAAGAGATGCAAATTGTATTTCTCTTCAGGCTTTAATTGCAGCCGGAAGTTTTCCGCTTGCACACCCGCAGGAAAATCCCCCTGACAGACCAGAATAAACTCCCGCCCTACGGTGAGTTCCCTTTCCGTCAATCCCTCTTTGGCTGGAATTTCAAGTTGACACTGAACTGCTGACATTACTTTCTCTTCTTAAAAAAAGCGACCAGGGGATTGACATAATCCTCACTGGACCGCACTTCCACTCGATCCACCTGCGACAGACGCAAAAGCCGATCACGTTGCTCTCGGCGTTGGTCCACGGCTCTTTCATATTGCGCCCGAAAAGCACCCGATGTGGTATCCACCGTTATAATTTCACCCGTCTCAGGATCCTGCACATCCACCACGCCCATTTGCGGCAGCGAGTGTTCAGCAGCATCATTGACCACACAAGCTACGACATCATGCTTACGCCCCAGCAAACGCAGACTTTGATCAAAGCCTTCATCCATAAAATCACTGAAGATAAAAATCGTGGCTCTTTTTTTCAAAATCCCTTGCAGATAAGTAAAACTTGTCGCCAACTTGGTGCGATGACTTTTGGGCTTATAGTAAAACAGATCTCGCAGCAGACGGTGCACATGACCCCGCCCTTTTTTGGGGGGTACAAAATGCTCCACCTGATCACTGAACAAGAGCAAGCCGATTTGGTCGTTGTTTTTCACCGCTGAAAAAGCCAGCAAAGCCGCCATGTGAGTCATGACTTCACCCTTGAAATAAGGCCCTGTCCCAAAATCACTGGAACCGCTGACATCAACAGCGAGAATCAAGGTGAGCTCGCGCTCCTCTTCAAAAGTTTTGATGAAGGTTTTTCCTGTTCGCGCAGTCAGAGGCCAGGAGATGCTGCGCACATCATCACCGGGAACATACTCCCGAAAATCCGCGAAGGTCATCCCCTGTCCTTTGAAAGCCGTGTGATACTCTCCGGCAAACAGATTGTTCACCAGCTTTCTCGTGCTGATCTCCAGCAATTTGACTTTCTTCAGGACCTCGGGGGGTAAACTCACTAGGCCACCTCAACCTGACTCAGGATTTCTTTCACGATATCATCCGTTTTGATATTTTCCGCTTCCGCTTCATAGGTGAGAATCAGACGATGGCGGAGCACATGATAGGCAATGGCTTTCACATCCTCTGCGGTCACATAACCACGACCGCGCAAGAAAGCATGGGCCTTGGCTGCTCGATACAAGCTGATCGTGGCCCGGGGCGAGCCGCCTACATTGACAAGATTGGCAATACGACTGAGGCCATATTCGCCGGGCTTGCGCGAGGCCATGACAATTTCAACGATGTAGTTTTTAACTTTGTTATCGACATAAATTTGGTCGGCACGAGCCGAAGCTCGCAGCAGATCTTCTTTAGAGATCACCGGCTGAATTTCCGGTTTTTCATTGCTACCCATGCGATTGAGGATTTCAAGCTCTTCGCCTTTTCCCGGATAGACCACATTAATTTTAAACATAAAGCGGTCCATCTGGGCTTCAGGCAAAGGATAAGTTCCTTCTTGCTCGAGAGGATTTTGCGTCGCCAACACCAGGAACGGATGAGACAACTTATATGACTCTTCACCAATGGTAACCTGCTTTTCAGCCATAGCTTCAAGCAAAGCCGACTGCACCTTGGCTGGAGCACGATTGATTTCATCAGCTAAAACGATGTTAGTAAAAATAGGTCCTTTGCGGGGGGCAAAGTCACCACTTTTTGGATTGAAGATCATGGTTCCAATTAAATCCGTCGGCAATAAGTCCGGAGTGAACTGAATGCGTTGAAAATCCAGAGAAATGGATTTTGACACCGAAGCAATGGTCAGAGTTTTCGCCAGCCCCGGGACACCCTCCAAGAGAATATGTCCTCCGGTCAAGAGTCCCATCATAATCCCCTCGACCATTTCCTTTTGACCCACGACCACTTTATTGATCTCGGCCATCATCTTTTCTATGAACTGACTTTCCTGCTTAATCGCAGCATTCAAGGCCATGATATCTACTTCACTCACTTTGCCTCCTCCATCTTCGCAGGGCACTCTTGGTATTTCACAATTTTCCTATAGAGTTCGCAAGCTTAGACTTTCTAGGACAGCGCTTCCTCTACCCTTGCCAAGCACCTCAGAAAGTGGGACAAAATTTAAATGATCAATAACAATACAAAAGTCTGGATCTTTATTGTTGTCAGTTCACTAGCTCTTCTCATTGTGGGTTACCAATTAGGGGATCGACTGGGGCTTCTCATCGGATTTCTCCTCGCTCTGCTTTTGAACTTCTTTGTCTTTTTCTATGGCGAGAGCCGCGTTCTGGCTAAACTTCACGCTCGTCGCATCAAGGGACAGGATGCCTGGGGCTTGATTGAGAAAGTCGAAAAGATTTCTGCACAGCTGCGCATGCCTCCTCCCGCTCTCTATGTAACACCTCATGCCTCGGCCAATGCTTTTTGCGTAGGGCACTCTTGGAAGCGAGGATCTCTAGGCTTTACAGCGGGTCTTTTACAGAAATTAAATGATGCAGAGCTTGAAGCTGTGGTGGCGCATCAGATTTGCCACATCCGCCGTCTCGATACTTTTTCTTTTGGTGTCAGCAGCACCTTGGCCAATTCGGTTGTAGGTTTGGGACAGTTCTTAGATTCTCTGCTTCCTTATAATTTACAATTTTTTATGCCTCTACTGTCACCGGTGGGTTGGTTGATTATCAAATTTGTGGTGGTGGAAAAGTCATTCTTTGAAAATGATTTGATGGCTGCCGGAATTTTGGAGAGCCGCAATCGCCTGGGAGAAGTTCTGTGGCGCCTTGAAGGCCTGGCTCAAACTCAACCGTTGGAAGTCCCTCCGTGCACCAGTCATCTTTTTATGGTGAATCCCGAAGGTCTGCGCCAGAAGAATTTATTTTTGAAATCGCATCCAAATATTGAAGTTCGTTTACAAAAACTCATGGGATATTACCCGGTCTAAGTAAGGAGCACTTATGAGTCCCACTCCGGAAAAAATGGAAGCCTCTCTCTCGATTCTTATCATGTCGATCGCCTCTTCTGCCGTGATGGCCATGGGTTTGGCACCTCACCCCCAGAACGGAGAAATGACAAAAGATAAGAACATGGCTCGCTTTAACATTGATCTCCTTTTAGTTCTTCAAGAGAAAACCAAAGGAAATCTGACTGGCGAAGAAGCGCAATTTCTGGAAAACTTGATTAATGATTTGCAAATGAAGTACGTTGCTATTTGATTGAAGGAGAAGAAACTTATGAAAAGTCCCTTATTGATATTTTTCACTCTGGCCCTTTCTGTGACTTCCGTGGGCGCGCAAACTCAATCTCTTCCGAAAGATCCTCCCAAGCTTAAACTGAGCGAGCCCCTTCCTGGAAATCTTTTTGTGGAACTAGCCAAAGCCATCAATCCAGCCGTGGTGAACATTTCCACCACAGCTCTGCCCAAGAACAGCCCGCGCATGCGCGATCCGATGCTGGATATGCTGGAGCAACTTTACGGCTTTCGCATGCAGCAACCGCAACAACAACAGCGGCCTCAGCAGATAGGCCTGGGAACAGGCTTTATCATTCGCGAAGACGGCTTGATCGTCACCAACAACCATGTGATTGCCGGCGCAGATATCATCAATGTGCAACTCAGTGAAAAGTCAAAAGAGGTCTTTGAAGCCACTTTGGTGGGCAGCGATGAGCGCTCTGATATTGCCTTGATTAAAATCACTCCGAAAGAAAAACTGCCCGTCGCTGTTTTGGGTTCGTCAAAAGATCTGGAAGTGGGTGAATGGGTCGCCGCTTTCGGAAATCCATTTGGTCACGGTCACTCCATGACGAAAGGGATTATCTCCTCGAAGGGAAGAGATATCGCGCAAATCAACAAGATTCCTCTCTTGCAGACAGATGCCAGTATCAATCCTGGAAACTCCGGAGGACCGCTTGTGAACACCAAGGGTCAGGTGATCGGCGTGAACTCAGCTATCGATGCTCGCGCGCAGGGAATTGGCTTTGCGATTCCTATTGATGAAGTGAAAGCCATTTTACCTATTCTCGAGAGCCAAGGGCGTATTGCTCGCGGCTATATTGGCGCGGCTCTCGGCGATTTGGATGAAGAGGCCGCAAACTATCTAGGGCTGGGCGAAGTTCGAGGAGCTGTTGTCACCACTTTGGATCCGAAAGGCCCCGCGACAAAGGCCGGCTTCAAAATCTACGATATTGTCACGGAGTTTGATGGCAAAAGCATTATGAACTCTATGGACTTGGTCAATGCTGTCAGCGATGCTCCGATTGGCAAAACTGTTTCCGCAAAACTTTTACGCAATGGCAAAACTGTGCAACTGAAAGTACAGGTGGCTGAAAGAGCTGACGAGGCTCGACGAGCTCGAACACAAACGCAGTCTAAGACTTATCAAGGACAAAAAGCTCCTTTCAGCTTGGGCTTTTCAGTTGTGGACCCCACTCCTGAGTTGCGCCAAGAGTGGGGTCTGCCGGAAGATCTCCAGCAGCCGTTGGTTTTGGAAACAGAAAGAAACTCCTCCGCCGCTCGGAGCGGCTTGCGCGTAGGGGATGTGATCCTCGATGTGAATAAAAAGTCTGTGACCAACTCGAAAGATGTGCTCAAAAATCTTAAAAAAGGCGAAAACAGCCTGAGAATTGCCCGCAACGCTCGCATTCAAATCATTACATTGACGAATTAGCACTGCATCAAGCCCATCTTCGGATGGGCTTTTCTCTTTTTGTGCAATACAAATAGGCACCGTCTCACTTTGAGGCTGTTTTTCAGAGATTTTTTCGAGTTAATCATAAAAAATCCTCGACCAAGGTCTTCAGTTTTTAAAAAAGTCTCCGAGAAGATATGCAGGACCAGAGTCTGGCTCCAAATGTGTGCAACAAGAACGACAACACAGGAAGGGATCTATGAAAGTCACCGAGGTCAAAGTATTCCCCGTCAATGAAGACCGGTTGAAGGCCTACGTTTCCATCACTCTCGACAATTGTTTTGTAGTTCGGGACCTGAAGGTCATTCAGGGCACGAGCGGCCTTTTCGTAGCCATGCCCAGTAAAAAAAGAAAAGACGGCCAATTCCGTGATATCGCTCATCCCCTTAATCAGGAAACGCGATCCATGATCGAGGATCTGGTCTTTGAAGCTTATGAAAACGAACTTAAATCCATGGGCGAAACCCTGGTTAATCTCAAGCGCCAGAAAGCACCTCACAGTGATGCTGGTGACGATTACTAGGTTTTGAAGAACCCTGCTCACTCGCCAGTTGCCATCTTATGTGGGGATGACAACCGGGCGGCTTCAAACTCCATGGAAATTTTAGGACCAGGCCTTTGTGCCTGGTCCTTTTTTTCTTGGACGCATCGCAACCAACCTTGATCTTCCGCTACGAAATCCGTAGTTTAGCGGTTCACATGACAGTCTTGTTGGGGTGTCGACAAGTTGGTAAGTCAACAGATTTTGATTCTGTCATTCGCAGGTTCGAGTCCTGCCACCCCATCCAATAAAAAAACCGCCCTTCTGGCGGTTTTTTTATTTGTGCTGTCGGCACTCCGACTTCGTCGGAGTATTTTCTAAAGTTTTCCGGCTTGATCGAAGTTTTGGGTTTTGTCGTTTTCTGCCGCCGGCAGAAAACTCCGGTCCTACGGTTCCAGCTTGAGAAAATTTAAATTTCCATATTCAATAGCAATAAGAACCGATTCATATAAGGGAGTTTTGAATGGCGTCTACACTTTCATTGGATGAACTAAGAAAAGCCATCGCAACTCTTGAAGAAGCTCTAACCTTCGCCGACGCCGTAAAGAGCAACTCCGTTCAATTTAAAATTGCTCGCGATGCTTGCATCCAAAGATTTGAGTACTGCATTGAACTTTCTTGGAAAGTCTCTATAAAAAAACTGGGCTCTGCAACCAAGTTTCCAAAACAAGCCGTCAGAGAGATGGCTCGCGCAGACCTCATTGCTTCTGCAGAAACTTGGCTCGACTTTATTGAAGCCAGAAATAACTCCAGTCACTCCTATGATGAAGATATTGCGCAAAAAGTTTTTGCAGAAATTTTATCTTTTCAAAAAGAAGTGAAATTTCTCTACTCTAATTTGGAAAAGCTAGCATGAAGTTTGGAATGTCAGATGAGCAATATGCCCTTCTCGAAAAGATGGTCATTGCTCCCCTAAAAAGCCAGAACTGCACAGTTTACATCTTTGGCTCCCGCGCCACAGGAAAAAACCATCCTCACTCGGATGTCGATGTGCTCTTCAAATTACCTGACGATCAAGTTTTACCTATTGGTTTTTTAGCCAAAATTAAAGAGGATATTGAAGAATCTCGCTTTCCATTTATCGTGGATATTGTGAATGAAGCTGAGCTGGCAAAGTCTTATCAAACGTCTGTGTTCTCGAGTCGCATCGCCATTTGACTTCAGTTCAGATTTCTGAATAGCAAAGCTAAGTATTCAACCTGAGAACATAATTTACTTTGATAACTGGGCATCATTTCGTGGGTTTATGAGCTTGCAGAAGCTAGAAATTCTAACAATGATTTCAAGCCTGGAACCTAAGTCTATCTACGAGTTAAGGTTCTTCTCCAAAGGTAGGGACAAATCCCTTTCTATAGTGATTCAATTCTTAAATGAAGAATACACAGGGATTACCAACTTCAGTATTCCTCTTTCGACTCACTTTTGTTAGGATAGACAGAGATGATTAATCTTAGGAAAACTCTTTTTGATGCCCATCAAATCTTAGAAGATGCCAAAGTTGCTCA
>JBCECD010000037.1:0-5816 GCA_039206745.1 Bdellovibrio sp.
AGATGGCAGCGGGCATTGGCGCCTTCGGAGGGCGCAACTCCGTGGGGCTTTCCATGGACTATCTATCGCCTTTTGAAGATCGCATGTTGGAAATCTTTGGTGACTCGCTTTTAAACCCTCTTTTTCCCACAGATATTTTAGAGAGGGAAAAAGTTGTCATTAAAAATCAAATCAAAGCCCGCAATGACAATCCGGCGCAGATTTGTGTTCTGAACTTTATGAAAGAAATCTTCAAAGGTCATCCTTATGCGAAAGACCTTATCGGTTCGGAGGCGTCCATTTCGGCTCTGTCGCGAGAAGATTTAAAAGCCTATTACGAGCAGGTGATGCAGGCCAAAAATCTGACCTTCTGCGTGGTTGGGGATGTACAGACGAAAAAGTGGGTTGATTATCTCGAGAAATTGACTCAAGGCCTGCGTTCAGGGGCTAAAATTGATAAGACTTATGCGATTGAGGATATTAAAAAATCCATTGAGCTCTCTCATCATCTGCAAAAAGAGCAGACTCATATTATTGTTGGCTATCGCGGCTTGGACTTGCGAGACCCTCGTCGGTATACACTTGAAATCATCCAGTCTATTTTAAGTGGACAGGGTGGCCGTCTCTTTTTGGAACTCAGGGATAAGAACTCTCTGGCTTATTCGGTTTCGCCTATGCACATGGAGGGGTTGGAGTGTGGATATTTTGGTGGATATATCGGCTGCTCACCGGAGAAGTCCGAAAAATCCATTCAGATGCTCAAAGCGGAATTCCAAAAACTGATGGATGTGCGCATCTCTCCAGCGGAATTAACAAGGGCCCAACGCTATTTGATCGGGCGCCATGATATCGAGTTGCAGAGGAAGACCACGATCTGCAACGCCATTCTGTTTGACGACATTTATGGCCTTGATTACACAGAGAGCTTAGAGGTGGCTGATAACTATTTTGCAGTGACGGCCAAAGATGTTCAGGACGTGGCTCAGCAGATTTTTTCTCAGCCGTCTGTGATCAGTATGGTAGGCCCGAACGTTTCAAAGTGAGACTTAGGGCCAGGATGAAAAACAAATATCTAAATTTTCCTGAGATTTGGTAAACTAAAGGAATATGAAAGAAAAGCGTGCGACTGATTCAGTGGAGCTTTTTGTCAGCCCGACGGGGTATTTTCAAGAGCTCGTGCAAAAAGGCCTCACTCAGCGAAAGATTCGAACATATCCTTTCGTAGAAAACTATCTCGTCAATCTCCTGCAACATTATTTGGATGCCCGCAATCTCTTTGAGAGTGAATATGCCTCTGAGGGTGGACAGAAAAATCCGCAGACTCTGGCGGAGATGTATTTGCTGGCGCAAAACTCGGAGCCGGTGATTCGCAGTGAATTGTTGCGTAAACTGGGAGACCGCACTCTTTATATCAGCGGCTTTTTTGGTGACTCTCTGTCGCGAAAAATTGTGGACATCGACTACTATGCTGAAATCGGTGGTGCGGCATATGGTTCTCTGGCTCATTGCACTCGGGAAGACACTCTGGCTAAGGTTTATGAGACATTCTCTCGTCAGTTTCTCGAGTTTGTGGATGTGCTCACTTATATCAGTCATCATTCTTTTGTGAAGAGCGATCAAAGTATTTTACGCCTTTACGAGCGCTATATGCGCACGGGTTCCGAGCTGGCTCGGGAAAAGCTTGTCGAGATGGGAGTTTTAACCCTGCCGGCGGCACAAGTAAAGCTTGGCAAGCAAAGCTGATTCCTCTATGCTGACGCCATGTTTGGCTTAGGCATGTCTGAAATAATATTCCTGGCGATTTTGGCTCTAATAGTCATCGGCCCCAAAGAGTTACCAGAGTTGGCGCGCACGCTGGGACGTTTTCTGAACGAACTTAAAAGAAGCACCAATGTTTTAAGTGATGAACTTAAACAGCAGGTGCGAATAGATCGCCTGGATCTCGAAGAGTCGACACACAGCAAGTCGCAACCCCCTTCCTCTCAACCTTCTGTCGCTGAAGAGGAAACAACCTCTAGCCCGACGGATACAGATAAAAACAAACCCACATGAAGCGCGAAGAACTGGATAGCAAAGCTCAATCTTTATATGAACATTTGGCCGAGTTGCGAAAGCGCCTGATCAATTGCGCTTACATTTTGGTGATCGCCACGGGCATCTGTTATGGCTTCAGTGAGAAGATCTTTGATTTTGTCAGAGCTCCGATTGCCCCTTACTTGCCTGGTGGCGGTTTGATATACACGGGTCCTTTGGATAAATTCATTGCCCATCTGAAGTTGTCTTTTGTGTGCGGTATTTTGATTTCCTGTCCTTTTTGGTTGCATCAAATCTGGTTGTTTGTAGCGCCGGGGCTCTACGCTAAAGAGCGTAAGTATTCGATGGGTTTTATTGTTGCGGGAACTTTTCTTTTTCTTTTAGGAGCTGTGTTTTCTTATTATGTGGCTCTGCCAATGGCCTTTCAGTTCTTGATGAGCTTTGGTGGCGACATTGATAAGCCGATGATTTCCATTGATCAGTATATGGGCTTTTTCACGCAAATGTGTTTGATGTTTGGGGTGGCCTTTGAATTGCCCTTGGTGATTGTTGTTTTGGGAATGATGGGCATTGTCAGTCAGGAATTTTTGCGTAAGAACCGTCGCTACGCCATCATGACGATTGCTGTGATTGCCGCAGTTATTACGCCACCGGACCTGCTGAGTATGGTGATGATGCTGGCGCCGATGTGGATTTTGTTTGAGTCTGCGGTATTGATCGTGGGAATTTTTGAACAAAAAAGGAATGTATCCACTCTCAATGAACGAGAGTAATCATTAAAGACAAGGAGGGGTCTGATGTCTTTTTTCGTGGTACTCATGACGATGATGGGTTTTGCTCAGGCAGCAGAACAAGAGGTGTGTCCTTACGCTGTGGAAAGGCGGGAAGGAACGCAGATTCAGCAATTGTGGTCTGAAGAGACCAAAACCTGTTTCTTTTCCATCACACCTTTGGATGGATATAAAGAGTTGATCTATCGTGATCACCTTCTAACTTCACAAGGACTTTTTATGGTCTTTAACTCCTTCGGTCCCGGCGATGAGTCCGTGACGACGGGCGCGCGTGAGTTCTATATGTTTCCGCGCAAAGAGAAACAGTTTTCTCACACATGGAATGACGAGACCAGGGAGTTGATCATCACGCACGTGACGGGCGATGTGTTTACATTTGATTCACAGAAAGCGGAACTTAAAAGCATCGGCCAAGCTCAGGTCAAAGTAGCTGATAAAGTAGATCCTAAAAATCGCGGTGGGGTTGAGATCTCCCAATATCCTGGTCTGCTTTTAGATGGTGGTTTTAAACTGGGCAGTTCTCCGACAGGAGTCTCGACAGCGCAGTCGACGATGAAGGACGTTCTGGGAAACACTTGCAGTGTTAAAAACTCTGAACTGTTTCGCTATCCAGCTGGTGGAGACATTATTTTTCGTTATACCGATAAAGCTTTGGGCGCCTTCCTGAAGAAGCGCTGCCCGCAGCTGAAGGCCAGCCCGCTCTAGTCGGGCTCTTCGAATTTAAGCAGGACGGCTCCTGATTCAATGGAGTCGCCTTGTTTCACCTTGATCTCTTTGATCTTCACGTCACGAGATGTGCGCATTTCATTTTCCATTTTCATGGCTTCCATGATCAGCAAAGGCTTGTTCGCTTTCACGACTTCGCCTTCCTTCACGAAGATCTCGATGATCTTGCCCGGCATTCCGGATTTCAACTCCAGATCACCGCCGAAAGCGCCGCCTTTTTTCAGCGATTCATGCAAGAGCATTTCGTCATTGAAAACCTTGATCGTGCGGAAAGAGTTTCGAGTGAAGACTGTGTACTCCGTATCCTGGCCGATCACGTCGATCAAATAAGATTTCCCGGCAAACAGAAAACTGATGTATTGCTCTGCCTGCTTGTAATCGCGTTTGGAAATATCATAGTGAACCCAGTCTTTGCCTTCTTCCTGCAAAGACAGCTTCCAGGAATTTTTTTGCTCGAAGACATCGACCTTATATTTTTTTCCGTTTAATTCTGCTTCAAAATACATGACTACGTCCTCAGCTGTAGTTTACGACCTACACGTTTCCAGTTGGAGGTCAGATTGAGTTGGCGGACATCTTTGGATTTGCGATCGTTATAAGCCGTGATTGCCGCAGCAATCAGGAATACAGGATCTTCCACTTCCTTGAAAATCTGTGGCTCAATGACCTCAAAGTTCTTTTCAATGAACTGAGTTGTGTAAGAACCATCACGGAATTTTGGATTGTCCAAAATGGATTTGTGCAAAACAATATTGGTTTTAATACCCGTCAGAACAAACTCACTTAAAGCCCGCTGCATACGATCAATCGCCTCATCGCGGGTTTCCCCCCAAGTGATGACCTTGGCAATCATAGGATCGTAAAAGATAGGCACTTCATAACCAGGATAAGCATAAGAGTCCACGCGCATAAAGGGTCCTTGCGGATGACGACAAGCACGGATAACCCCAGGATGAGGTTTGTACGTGATGGGATCTTCAGCGCAAATGCGGGCCTCGATGGCATGGCCTTTTTGCTTGATATCCTCCTGGCGGAAGCTCAAAGGTTTGTTTGCGGCGACGTGAATCTGCTCTTTCACCAGATCGTACCCTGTGACGATTTCGGTAATGGGATGTTCCACTTGCAGGCGCGTATTCATCTCCATAAAGAAGAACTCTTTGGTGGAGTTGTCGAAAATAAATTCAATGGTGCCGGCGCCTATATAATTAATCTGCTTAGCCGCGCGAACCGCAGCATCTCCCATGCGCAAACGAACTTCGTGAGGCACGGAAGGCGAAGGACATTCCTCGATGATCTTTTGATGACGACGTTGCACCGAACACTCGCGTTCAAATAAATGAACATGGTTGTTGTGTTTGTCGCCAAAGACCTGGATTTCGATATGTTTCGGGTCGTTGATAAATCTTTCGATATACACTGTAGGGTCAGCGAAATAGTTTTGCCCTTCAGAACGACAAGCGCGGAAAGCGCTTTCAAGTTCATCTTCCTGACGCACAACGCGCATTCCTTTTCCGCCACCACCAGCCGAAGCTTTGATGATAATCGGAAAGCCGATTTTTTCTGCGATCGTTCGTGCTTGCTCAGCTGTTTCAACGCCGCCATCGCTGCCCGGGACTGTGGGCACTCCCGCTTTTTTCATCAAGGCTTTGGCTGATAATTTATCGCCCATCGCTTCGATGTTCGCAACAGTAGGGCCGATGAAAGTAATCCCGGCATCTCCGCAGGCTTTGGCGAAGTGAGTGTTCTCAGATAAAAAGCCATAGCCTGGATGAATAGCATCCGCACCAGCCTGTTTTGCCACTTCGATGATTTTTTGATAGTTCAAATAACTTTCTCGAGACGGAGAAGGACCGATATGGTAGGCCTCGTCCGCCAAGAAGACATGAAGACTGTCGCGATCTGCGTCAGAGAAAACGGCCACAGAGCCGATACCCAACTCGCGGCAAGCGCGGGTGATTCGGATCGCAATTTCCCCACGGTTCGCAATCAGGATTTTTTTAAATAAAGCCATAGCCAACTCCTAGAGGGGGATGTTTCCGTGTTTTTTAGCCGGTAAAATATCACGCTTGTGTTTGAGCATTTCAAGTGAGTCGATAATACGTTTACGTGTCATCGCCGGTTCAATCACCTCATCTGTGTAGCCTAACTGGGCTGACACATAAGGATTGCTGAACTTCGCTTCATACTCAGCCGTCAAGCGCGCCTTTTCCGCCACGGGATCTTTTGCTTTGTTGATCTCTTCGCGGAAGATGATATTCACCGCACCGTCAGCTCCCATAACAGCGA
>JBCECD010000037.1:5826-12615 GCA_039206745.1 Bdellovibrio sp.
CAAGTTCACATCGGAACGCAAAAGTTTCGAACCCATCACGATATAAGCACCACCGTAAGCTTTACGGGTGATGACAGTGATTTTTGGTACAGTGGCTTCAGCGTATGCATACAACAATTTTGCTCCATGCGTGATGATGCCATTCCATTCCTGATCTTTTCCAGGAAGGAAGCCCGGAACGTCGACGAAAGAAACCACCGGGATATTGAAAGCATCACAGAAGCGAATGAAGCGAGCCGCTTTACGAGAGGCTTCGATATTCAAACAACCCGCCAAAACATTGGGCTGATTGGCAACAATTCCTACGGGGCGACCGTTGAAGCGGGCAAAACCCACAATAATGTTTTGTGCGAAATGTTTATGAATCTCCAGAAAGTAACCTTCATCCACGCACTCAGTGATCACGCTGAGCATGTCGTAAGGCTTCTTGGGATTTTCCGGAATCAAGGTGTTCAATGTTTCTGTAGCACGATCCGGGCGATCATTGGTCGGCAAGATCGGTGCATCGTCCAAGTTGTTAGAGGGCAAGAAGTTCATCAACTCACGAATGAGCAACAAGCAATGCTTGTCATCTTCCGCAGCAAAGTGAGCCACACCTGATTTTGCGGAGTGAGTGGTAGCACCGCCCAGGTCTTCTTTTGTCACTTCTTCATGAGTGACTGTTTTGATAACATCGGGACCTGTGACAAACATATAGCTGGTGTTTTTCACCATGAACACAAAGTCCGTGATAGAAGGAGAGTAAACCGCGCCCCCCGCGCAGGGCCCCATGATCGCGGTGATCTGAGGGATCAACCCCGAAGCCATGGTGTTGCGAGTGAAGATGTCAGCGTATCCACCCAAGGACTCAATGCCCTCCTGAATGCGAGCGCCGCCAGAGTCATTGATGGAAATAAAAGGCGCTCCGTTCTTTGCAGCCAAATCCATCACTTTGCAGATTTTATTGGCTTGAGTGCGAGACATGGACCCACCAATCACGGTGAAGTCTTGAGAAGAGAGATAAATTAATTTTCCATTGATACGACCGTATCCCGTGATGACGCCATCACCAGGAACAACGTTTTTTTCCATGCCGAAATTGTTGCAGCGATGAGTGACAAAACGATCCATTTCCACAAAACTTCCTGGATCAAGCAAAACATCAACGCGCTCGCGAGCGCTGAGGCGGCCCCCTTGTTTGTGTTTGGCGATCCGTGCGGGACCTCCGCCGGCCATGGCTGCTTCGTTTCTTTTTTCAAGATCGTGCAAACGAGCTTGAATGCCAGAGGAAATTTCTGTGCTCATTGTGATTCCTTTTTTATGAGGGCCTAGCCCTAAAAAACAAGGAATCAATCTATCATGTGGAAACCAAGAATCACCTGAAAACTAGAGACGCAGAGCATACTCAATATACTCTGCATCAATCGAAAAAAGACGTTTTAAGGAACCAAACCTTGGAGGACTTGCAGGGCTTTGGCGATGTTAATTCGCCCCTGAGAACTGACTTTGTAGACATGCCCTGGGGTCACATCCACTGATTGCAAAAGAGAGGTTTTGATTTGTCCAGCGGTTGCTTGAGGGCGTGCGCTCCAGAGAAGAGCGGCAGCTCCGCTGACAAAGGGAGCCGCCATACTGGTGCCATCCATGTAAGCGGTTCCATTGTAAGGTACGGTACTTAAAATCCGTTCACCCGGAGCTGCGACATGCACAAACTGAAAGCCGCTGTTTGACCACGAGGTCATGAAGTCATTGACTGAAGCTGCCGCCACGGTGATCTGTGTGGACAGATTGAAAGAGGCTGGAAACTCGGGATAGACATCGATGTCTCGTCCGTCATTTCCCGCAGCCACGACCACGAGAATGTCCTGCTTTTGCAATTCAGAGAAGACATTTTTCAGAGAGGCAACACAGGGAGCTCCGCCCCAGCTTGCATTAATAATTTTTGCTCCGCGACTGGCGGCATATTGAATGGCCAGCACAGCATCTCCGAGAGAGCCGCTGCCATCATTGGCGATGAACTGCGCTGGAATGATCTGTGATTGCGGAGCCACACCCTGCACAGATCCATAGTTGTGATCGGCGGCGATGATTCCAGCAACATGTGAGCCGTGCGAGCTCGTTGCTCCTCCGGTCGGTGTTGAAACGAAACTGGCTCCGTAATAGTCATCCACCACTCCGTTGCCGTCATCGTCTCTCGCATTATTGGGAACTTCTTGAGTGTTGATAGCAATGCGCGGAAGAAGTTGCGGATGGCTGACATCCACATAAGAATCCACAACGGCTACTTTTATATTTTGTCCGTAGTATCCTTGATTCCACAGTGCAGGTGCCTCGATGAGATTTTGCCCCCAACTGTCAGAGGTGGTTGAAGTATATACTGTCGATGAATTTTCCAATTGAATCACGCGATCGAATTCAACATGGCGAATGTTTTCTAACTGAGGCTCAATAAAACTTTTCGTGAACTCATCGGCATTGTCAGCGGCTTCAACTGTGAAGCGTCCATCCTCCCACTGCACGATGAATTTATTTTTCACCGCTTGCCCCATGCAGGCACTGGAGTCGAGAGCACCATTTTCAGGAAATACAGAACTGCTTGATTTTGAGTTGCTACATGCTGCTAATTCCAAGACGCAAGCAACCGCAAAGAGACTTTTTCGAACATCCATGTTCACTCCTGCGGGCCATTCGGTCCCATCAATAGGACTCTTCACTCTGACCCGATCGGTTAGCTTATCGGCGCGTAAGTTTCTTATTTTGAGGCTTTTGTCAGGAAACTGGACTTTAGCAGGGGCGCTTTGCGAATACGGAGGGGCCATTGACCAATTTTAAGGAAGTCACTGACCAGTTTTGTGTTTTTCATTGACCAGTTTTGTGATATAAATATAAGTATGCAAAATTTCTGGGAAAAATCAAACTGGCAAAATGCAGATAAACATCTGCTTGCCCTGCAAAACAATCCTTTCCAGCGTCCTTTTCCAGCTTTGCCGGAGGGGCCGGGTCTTTTTGTTATTCGCGGTCCTCGCCAAATAGGGAAGTCGTCTTGGCTTAAGACTCTTCTGCTGCTCTCTGTGCCTGAAGAGAGCTTCTATGTTTCATGTGAAGGATTTTCTGACCATAAGGATCTTACAGAATTTTTAAAAACCATCCCTGAGCGCAACAATTTATTTTTGGATGAAATTAGTTTTGTAGATCAGTGGTGGAGATCGATTAAATCTCTTTTGGATCAGCGAGATGATATTCGCATCGTGGTCACGGGCTCGCATGCCTATGACCTGAAAAAAGGGATGGATCAAATGCCGGGTCGCTGGGGAGGAGGAGGAGAGTTCGAACTGCTGCCCATGGATTTTATGGAGTTTTCTGCAATGAGGCGGCAAGCGAATTGGCCTTCTCTTTCCCGGGAGGAAGAGTTGGAGTTGTATTTTAAGATAGGCGGTTTTCCAATGAGTCTGGCCGAGTCCGGGCCTAAAGGAAAAAAGCCAGTTAAATCCTTTGAGATTTATCGTCGCTGGTTGTTGGGTGATCTTATGAAGATGGGAAAACAGGAAGCCTATCTTCGAGAAATCATCTCTCAACTGGCTTTGACAATGGGATCCACAGTCAGTCTACAAAAAATTGCGCAAAGAACTCAGGTGGGTTCGCATAATACAGCACAAGACTATATTGAGCTTTTAGAAACCTGCTTTGCCTTAAAAACTCTTTATGAATATGATCTGGAAACCTCTGTTCCGAAGTTTCGTAAAGAAAAGAAATTCTACTTTCGCGATCCTCTGATCTACTGGATTGCTTTAGAGTGGGGAGAGGTTGTTCCACCTAAGAATACATTCGATGTCCTAGCAGAAATGGTTGCTCATGAACATCTGGTCAGGAGATTCAAAAAGTTTGGTTTCACGACGGGAAAAAAAGGGGAGATCGATTTTATCTCACCGAAGAACTGGGCAATCGAAGTGAAATGGAAAGATACGCCAACAGGTCTGTCGCAGGCCTACAGGGATCTTGTTATTCAAGACAAAGTGGTCTGGACAAAACAAAATTTCCTTAAAAATTTTCCAGGAAAATAAGTTTAAATTTTATATTTATTCATGGTCGCTTTCTGATTTTACGAATGAAACTAGACCTTGGTGGGGGATTTGTTTCGTTGCAGCAAACAAAATATTTTTACAAACAAACACTTGCGTAATGACATATCGGAGCCATAGCATTTCGTTTATTCAATAAGGAATGTATATGGAAAAACTTTTTATAAAAGTGGCGGTGCTGCTTTTAATGGGTCTTGCTTTGTCTTCAGGTCAGGCGAGGGGTGCAGACTCTGCTCTGTCGTTTGCTTTTGAGCTCACCAGAAAAGAATATTTAAGCCAGGAGATACTTGAATACCCTCTTATGCGAGTGAATATCACTCGTAGCAGTTCCGAGCCTGTAAAAGACTCCGTTCCTTTTAGTTTGAAGTATCTAAATCAAGCCGGAGTCGTTATCAGTCAACAGCTGGATAAAATATCCTTGAAAGACTGCAAGCGAGCCGCTGTCGGCGAGAAATGCGTGCAATACATTCCCGCTTTACAACCTCGACTTTTAAAAGAGACCTGTCAGTTACAACTTAAAATTGCTGAAGAAGAGAAGTTCTTTCGCTGGGGACAGTGTCAAAGCGTCCAAGATTTGCAACAAGATGTCTCTTTGTCCATACAGGCTGTTGAAACTGAGGATGAAGATCTCCTTCTCGATATAGCGAATACAGGCCAAGATACTTCAGCGAAGTTCCGTCTTCTTTTGGTTTATATTGATCACTACGGAACAGAAATCTCCTACCGCTTTATAAATCAGCCAGAGGTAGACGGCTTAAGCACTCGATCTGTGAGTGTGCCAGCTGACTATCTATACAGCTACACCTGCGGAGTAAAAGTCTTTTTAGATCCAGACGACAGATCGAAAAGTCATAAGGGGAGCGACCAAGTTCTTTATAAAGAATATGGAGACTGTCTTAATGAGAGCTTTGTTCCCTATGCAGACCTGTCTCTACAAAATCTCCAAATCACTTCTTCTGAGCCCAGAAGTGTTTTGATCTCGGCTGACATCCTCAATGCCGGCGACGTTGCTATAACGGGACGAGCTTTGGAGACGAAATTGCAAATCCTGCGAGCGGCTCAGGAGCCTGTGGTCACAGATCGCGCTGAGCCACGTGGATTCCTCGGTCCTAAAGAGACCCTGACAGTTCAGTTCGTTGTTCCTGAGTTTATCTATACACAAGGGTGCGATCTTCGGCTTGAGGTGAACTTTAGTTTATCTCTCGAAGAGTCCAATCGTTTGAATAACATTCTTTTACATAATTATTGCAATCAACAAAGCGGAGGGGAAGATGTTTCCATTAATTAAAAAAGCCAAACTACTATTGGCGACGGGTCTCGTGGGACTTTTTGCAGTTCCCGTAGGTGTGGTGCCGGGAGAAACAATTGCTCTCTGGAATTTCAATGAGAGCTCCGGTGCGACGGTAGCAGATCAGGTTTCAACGGGCGGTGCGGCTCCAGGAACAGCTTCCGCAAACGTGCAGATCGTATCGGCGGCGGCGTTGGGAACAGGTTTTGGTAGCGCCAGAAACTTCTCAGTAGCCGGCAGCTATATTGATTTAGGAGAGATCGCCGGTACAAAATTAGATCGCAATAACACCAATGAAGCAGCGGTGGAGGCAATGATCTATTTGACAGCGGCGGTGACAACACCGGTGACGATCTTTGATAACAAACAAATTCAGCTGCAAGTTATTAACAATCGACTTGCGGGATTTGTTCGTCAGAGCAGCGGGTATAAAGGGGTTTTGGCCTCAACACCTCTGGCGCTTAATACTGCTTATCGGGTCGGTGCCCATTTAAAATCCGGTCATTTGATTATTTCTGCCGATGGTTATGTAGTCGGGAATGTGAAGATTCCTGAGGCCATTCCAGCTATGGAAGCGGGCACTCGGGCCACCATTGGTGGAGATGTGGCTGGCATGAACTTTCTGGGAATTATTGACGATGTTCGCTTTTCTAATAAAGCGATATTGGACACTATTCCTCCACAAGTGAATTTGATCAGTCCCGACATCTCCGTTTCTCTGGTGGATGCTCATCCTGAATTTGTGTTTCAAATCACTGACAATGAAGATCAAATCGATGAGGCGAGTTTTGTTGTCAAATTAAATGGCAACGTGGTTTCGGGCCTGTCGTTCAACTCTGGTACGGGAATATTGAGTGGGCAGCTTTCTGCGCCCTTGGGCACAGGTCTCAAAAATATCCTTGAAGTGAATGTGAAGGACTCTGTCGGCAATCCCACGACAGTGCAATTTGAAGTCAAATACATCAACTGGGGTTCTGGCGAAGAGTATGAAACAGACGAGCACACACTTGGTTTGTGGCATCTCAATGATCTGAGTGGAGCTGTGGCGGAAGACTCTTCGGGCAATAAAGGTCATGGGCGCTATCGTGGCACGACATCGGTTCAAGGTGTTTTGGGACAGGCGCGGTTTTTTTCGCAGCTGCCGACTGGCTATGAAGAGATTTCGTTGCCGCCTGTGGTGATTCCGGCACCACGTTTTACATTCGAGGCCTGGGTTCGACCCCTCTCAGATCAAAGGTCTACGGGTGACATCTTTAATAATGATCAAATTTCCATTCAAAGACTCGATAACGGATCTATCCGTGTCAATTTAAAAACATATTATACAACTTATACATACACTTCAGCTGCGGCAGCTTTGCCTCTCAGTAAATGGAGTCACGTCAAAGTCGTGTATGAGGGAAACCTGCACACGGGCAATTTAATTATATTGGTAGATGGTTT
>JBCECD010000038.1:0-1590 GCA_039206745.1 Bdellovibrio sp.
GCCAGTGGCCTCAACCAAAGTGCCAGCAGCACCAAGAGCAATGGCAACGAAAATAAGACTTCTGATAAATTGAACTACGCCTAACATAAATTATCCTTTCGACTGTTAGGTTCAAATCCAACGAAATATGTCTCTGACGTGTTTGTTTATGAAATGATCTGAATTGAAACTTCAAATTCTTTATTTTTACTCTCAAATCGAACCTAAAAAGTGTCACCTAGGTGTCACCTGAAAGTCACCTAGCACAGTTATTTTTGGTTATTTGGAGTTATTTTTCGAGAGATCGAAGCTTGTAAGTGATTGAAATCTTTTGTTAATGATTTTCGTTATTTAGTTTTGTTTTCGAGACTTTTTAAAAAGGAGATTGGAGGTGACGAGCGGATTTGAACCGCTGTAGCAGCTTTTGCAGAGCTGAGCCTAACCCCTCGGCCACATCACCATGCGTCAGAAGACGACGAGGTTTAAATCTAGGGCGAGAATGATTTGAAGTCAATGTCAAAGCTCATTTCGCCCAGGAATCGTCACGGTGAATTAAGGTTTCACGTCAACGATGAGGTCTGCTTGCTCGCCGTTAACGAAGAAGCGAACATTCCAACGACCGGGCATAACGAAATAAGCCTCGGTAACCATATAGACGCCGGCACTTTGCTGTTGCCACTGAACGGGAGCAGAGCCGTGTCCGCCATGATTGCCCATATACATCCAAAGATCGATTTTCAATTCTTGGGGATCAACGGGAATATGTTCACCATGCGCAGACTTGTGCTCGAAAAATTCCACCAGGAATTGAGATTCACCTTCCTGAGCAGGGCCTTTTACAAACTCTACTTTTGCACAGACATCTGCCAAAGAGAAAAACACAGGGCACAGTTTGCCATGCTCTGAGCCAGGTGATCCCGGATGTCCTCCTTCATGAGCTCCCACTGTTGAAGCCGTGCTCACTAAAAGTGCAGAAAAAAGAATTTTAATAAAGTGTTTCATAATATCTCCTATCGAGGCCATCGTTGTTGATAGCTGAGTTGTAAGGTTTGGGATAAACTTGAATTCACAGGATCACCGATCCAGCTTTGATCGGAGTAGCTCAGAGTCACAGAGGACTCCATCGAGGGCATATAACTGGCTGACACCCCAACAGTGTAATTCTTCTGAAGAGAGGCCTGAGAAGAATTCATTTCAGTTTTAATTGTCATAGGTTCTTCATAGAGAAAAGTCAGAGCACTGCCCAAGCGAAAAGAGCCGCGGTTCCAACCGAGTCCCCAGGTCTGCGAACCACCCCAGCCCGGTTGAACCTCCATCTCGCCGCCATAAGCCGCACCTGAAAACTGACGGGCAAAGGAGCGATGAATTTCCGTGCTCATGTGCACATCCCAAATACGCCAGGCCTTGGTCAAAGCCACACCGGCTCCCAAAGAGTAAAAGCCACGCCCGCGCACCTCCGTGGCCGCTGTGGCGGAGGCATCATAAATAGAAGGACTTGTCGGCAAAGTTATTTGCAAAAAAGAAACTCCTTTAGGCCGCCACGAAGAGTAGGTTCTCTCTTGAAAAGTTTCATGACCTAAATACAAAGAGATGTCTCCGAGTCCTTGGGCG
>JBCECD010000038.1:1600-12611 GCA_039206745.1 Bdellovibrio sp.
GAGCGAAGTAATAAAGGCAAAGAGAACCCAGCCTGCCAGGTATCTGAAAGCAAGGTGGCCGCCTCCAGCTTCAAAGTATAAGTCTGATTGTTGTCTTGACGGCGCAACCACTTTTCATCGGCAAGAACCTCGTCGCTGACATGAGAAGAGGAAAAAGTGCTGGTCCATTGAGCTTTGTCATCTCCCAAGATCAGGGCGGGGATGGAAAAACCACCGCCGCAGCAACTCGCGGCCCAGGTCGAAGGGGACAACAGAGAAAGAGTGATAAATAAAAAAGCCTTCATGGAACCATCAGAGGAATAAAAAGTTGATCGATCACCTGGCCGTCTTTTTTTAGTAGCAGGCGCACCTCCCAATCTCCCGGCATAATAAAGTACATGCGAGAGAGGTGAAACTTTGCCGGAGAAAGAGAGTCAATACGAAGTGGCGCCGAACCATGCCCCATCGACGGCATCCACAAATGTGCCGTCAATTCGTCAAACTGCGTGAGGTTGCCTTGCAATTCAACAAGAAGTTCGGCAGGGATGGAGGTGTTGATCTCGGTCAGCCATTGAAGCCGCGCTAATAAAGATGTTTTTGGAAACTTATTTGTATCAGCGGTCTCCGAGGTGCTCGCGTCATCGGCAAGAGAATTGATATAGTTAGGTCGGGCACAAGCCGACAAAGCGACAACTAAAAGAGAAAGTGTGAAAACAAGTCTCAATCTTCCTCCCGTTGAATATAACAGCCCAGAGCTCGCCCTTCTTTATGGCGCAAAGGACGTTCTGCTCGCAGGTCCTCTAGGACTTCTTGCAAAAAATGTTTCTTGGCGCTGGGGCCGACATGACTGTCGGTCACGCCGCCGTGATAAAGCAACTGCCCTTGTTTATCGAAAACAAAAGCATGGGGAGTTTTAAGGGCACCTAATAATTGAGCGAGCTGTCCTTTCTTGTCGTGCAAAATAGGAAAGGACAGGTTTTTTTCAGAAAAATGTTTTTTAACAATATCGGAGGTCTCATCGGCATTGGCATGCATACCTACAAAGGTGAACTCTTTAAAGGTTTGGCTCATTTTATTGAGCAAGTCTTCATGGCTGGCTGAGCAGGGGCATTTGGCTGAGAGAAAAACCACCACTGTGGCCTTGTGATCAGAGGGAAAAGCAAACTGCTTTGCCTCGGAAGTGACGACATCCACTCCCTGTATTTGCGAGGTGAGGGGAACGAGGGCCTGAGCTGATAAGGCGAGAAAAAAAATAAAAGGAGAAAAGATCATGGAAAGTTTCATGGATGTTCTATATCACTGCGAAACCCTAAAAGGAAATGCCACCAATTGTTGCGCGGTGGCGCATCGCGAAACAATAAGCTGGAGGCATACCTTTTTTAAAAAGACTTCTGTAAAATTGAGCAATGTTTAGAAAAATCAAAGCCTTTCGTTATCGTTTGATTCAGTACACGCAACGAGGAAAAATTCACAGTGATCTCGATGTTCTTCTAACCGAGGTGGGCACGCTTCGCCATCTCGAGGATAAATTGCAATGGCTGGTGAAGCTGATGCAATGGATTCGCTATGAGGGTTCGGCGGATTCTCATCTCGAAAAGGAGACAGGTCGCTTGCCGGTGGCTCGCCTGCGTTTTTTACTGATGGTCTTGGATCGCAATCCTGATTGGAAAAAAAATGTGGCGACAGTTTTAAGAACGGTCGTTCACGAGGTGAGCGGATTAGAGCTGTATACGGAAACAGGTCTTCCCAAGGAATTAGGTCTGTGGAGTGAGATGGTGGATCGCTTCATGATGAAGATTCTGCCTACGCCGCCTTTAGATCATGAATTGGGATATCTGTTTTGGGCTCTCTTTCCTGATAAAGATGATCCCTTTTGGATTGCCTCTATTGATAATGTGACTTTCGATAAAATTGTCGAACTTTTTTATTATGAAGTCAGCACTGCTGAGCAGGATTGGAATCGTCTGGCTTCTGATTTGGAAGATGCTTTGATGTATCTGGTGATTCAAGTGCGCGCGGTGGGATTGTCGCCTGCGATTCGTTATCGACTGGATAAAGCCAGCTTTCGTGATTCAGCTTTTTTTGCCATGGTCCGAGGTCATGAAGAGTTTATGAATGCCTATCATGCCGGGGATAAGAATCTCGCTTTTGAAAAGGCCTCTCGTTTCCGCATGATTGTCTGGGAGTGCCGACGTGAATTGGTGCAGGTGCATAAGCATCTCGATGAATACGGTGTGAGTATCAATCTCGTTTTTCAGATGATGCGTTTGCGAACATATTTGCAGCGGATCGACAGTTTGCTTGAGATTATTCTGACAGAAAGGCTGGACAGCAAAAAAGTCACCAGTTTTCTCTCCAAGTTGGTGCAGGAAAATCAGGAGTTGCGCAGTATCACGTCTCTCTTGTCTCAGAATATTTCTTTGTTTGCACGCAAAGTGGTGGAGCGGGCTGCGGAAACAGGTGAGCACTACATCACTCGAACCAAAGAGCAGTATCGACAAATGCTGTTAGCTGCCGGTGGTGGTGGTGCGGTGACGGCGATCACAGTTTATTTAAAGGTGGGCATTCTTGCCTTAGGGCTGTCGGGGTTTGTGGAGGGATTTTTTGCCTCTTTCAATTATGCTCTCAGTTTCGTGGTCATTCATTTGGCTGGATTTACTCTGGGAACAAAGCAGCCGGCGATGACGGCTCCAGCTCTGGCGTCCAAAATGCAAGATGTGGATAGTGAAAAGGGGATGGATGATCTTGTGAGTGAGATTGTACATCTGATCCGTTCACAAGTGGCTTCGATCATGGGGAACGTGTTGTTTGTTGTGCCAACGGTGTTGCTGATCAATACCATTTATTTCTTTTTATTCAGCGATCATATTATGCCTGTGGAGAAGGCTCATTATGCTTACAAGTCGGTGGATATTTTCGGGCCAACGGTGGTGTATGCGGCGTTTACGGGTATTCTGCTTTGGCTTTCCAGCATCTTTGCCGGTTGGGGAGATAACTGGTTTGCATTGAACTCTTTGCGCAAAACCTTGTCGCGCAGCCCAGCTCTGCGTGCGGTCTTTGGTCGCAGGGGAGCGCGTAACACGGCTGTTTTCCTGGAAAAAAATATGTCAGGTCTTTTAGGGAATATTTCTCTGGGAGTGCTGTTGGGAATGGTGCCGGAAATTATGAAGTTTATGGGAATTCCCTTGGATGTGCGACATGTGACTTTATCCTCAGGAACTCTGGGCGCGGCTTTGCCTGTTTTAGGGCTGGGCTTTTTGCAGACGTGGGAGTTCTGGCGAGCGGTGATAGGAATCTTCTTTGTTGGTGCCTTGAATGTCGGAGTGAGTTTTGGCATGGCTCTTTTAGTCGCGATCAAAGCCCGAGGTGTAAATCCGCCGCAACGTCGAGCGATTCGTCGAGCGGTGACCCGAAGGTTTTTGTCTTATCCCTTGAGTTTCTTTTTCCCTGTCGGCTCCACAGTTGCAAAAAAAACTCAGCCAGGATCTGAATGAAAACAGTTTCATTGGTGATCCCGGCGTTCAATGAAGAGCAGCGTTTGCCGGAAACGCTGCGAGTTCTGAAGCTCTATGCAGAAATGAATTTAACTGACTGGACTGTGCAAGAAGTTTTGATCGTCGATGATGGTTCAACAGATCAAACAAAATCCGTGATCGAGAGCTGGCATCGACAGTGGCCCTGTGTACGAGGTCTCGGCTATCAAACGAATCGCGGCAAGGGGGCTGCTATTCGGCGGGGATTGTTGGAAACAGGAGCTGAGTGGATTCTCATTGCTGATGCGGACATGGCGACGCCCTGGGAGGAGTTGCAGAGATTTTCTGCTTATACGGATCAATATGATTTGATTATGGGCTCGAGAGCTTTGCCTGAGAGTGATATTCAGGTTCGGCAGCATTGGCTGCGACAAAGCATGGGAAAAATATTTAATAAGATCTTGCGTCGGGTGACGGGACTTCCTTTCCGCGATACGCAATGCGGTTTCAAGCTTCTGCGTAACGATTCAATCTTTCGCGAAAAAGTTTTACCGGAATTAAAAATAGATCGCTTTGCTTGGGATGTGGAGTTGATTTGGCGAATGATCCTTATCAATAAAAGAGTTTGCGAAGTGCCGATCCGCTGGCTGCATCGCGAAGCTTCGCGAGTGCGCCTTCTTGTCGACAGTTTAGAAATGCTACTTTCTCTGCTTAAGCTGAGAACAAAGCTGCGCAAAAAAGCATGAATGGCATAAAAATAAAGACGCTTCGCGTTCTTTACAGTGGCGTAATAATAAGCAGTTGCTCATTCTTCTCGTAATGGTTCCTATAAGGGTCATTTATAATAGACCGCAGAGAGGGCTTAAAATTGTTCTGAAGTTCCAAATTGGAACTACTCCCCGGATGACAGAAAATTTCATTTTTTTTAGCTCTGAAAAAAAATTAGGTGGTTCCAAAAGAGTACTTGATAAATCTTACATCATGAAATGAAGTGCCTTCCTGAGGGATTTCAATGGTTGAAATCCATGGATTATGGGGGGAATTTAACAATGAAACTCAACGTCTTTGCATTATTGCTGACGGTGCTTTTGTCCACAGCAGCTCAAGCTGAGCGAGTGATTGTAATTATGAAAGATAAAGAATCTTTCAGTGCGGCTCATAAAGCTTATAAGATGAAGGGGTCTTATGCTTTGCGCGGTGTGAACCTGGACGGGTCTGCTCGGGCCAATCAATTGAACGAAGTGGACGGACAAGTTGAAGACAGCTTGGAAAATCTGAACACTTTGATCATCAACGCAAAAGATGATGTTGAAATTGCTAAACTTAAAGAAAATCCAAATGTTGCTTACGTAGAAAAAGAAGTCTTTCACGAAGCACCACGCCCAGTAAAAGGATATTTGGGCAAGGCCGCTAAGAAGAGCAAATATGTAGGCGAAAAAACTCCATGGGGCATCCAAGCTGTTAAAGCGATGGAAGCTTGGTCTAAATCTAAAAGAGGTCAAGGTGCTCGCGTGTTGGTTTTGGACACAGGTATTGATGCTTCTCACCCTTCTTTGAAAAAGAACTTCGAAAGAGGTCAAGATTTCACAGGCGCTTCTGATGGCAGCGACTACAACGATACTCAAGGTCATGGAACTCACGTAGCGGGAACTATCGCGGGTGTTTTGGATGACTCTGGTTTCACAGGTGTTGCTCCGAAAGCAAAGGTCTTGGCGGGCCGAGTGTGCTCTGAAGAGGGTTGCTCTAACGTTGCTATTGCTCAAGGTATCAACTGGGGTATCGAGCAAAAAGTGGACGTGATCTCTATGTCTTTGGGTGGTATGTGGTCCACTCCTGCTGAGCGCGATGCGGTTTCAAAAGCAGATAAAGCAGGTATCACTGTTGTGGCAGCATCTGGAAACAGTGGAACTCCTAAAGTTTCTTATCCTGCGGCTCTGCCAACTGTGATTGCAGTGGGCGCTATCGACAGCGATTTGAAAAAAGCAGACTTCTCTCAATGGGGTCCTGAGTTGGCAGTTGTTGCTCCCGGCGTAGCTGTTGTTTCAACTGTGCCAATGGGCTCTGGACGTGAGTCTTCTGTAGAAGTTGTTGTTGGTCAGAAATCTGCGAAAGTAAATTCAACAACTTTCCAAGGTGCTAAAGAGCTTTTGACTCCTGAAACAAATGAATTGGTTGAAGCCGGTTTGGGAAAACCTGAAGACTTCCAAAAAGTTTCTGTAAAAGGCAAATACGCATTGGTTTCTCGCGGTGAAATCACTTTCGCTGCAAAAGTGGAAAATGCTATTAAAGCAGGTGCGACAGGTGTGGTTGTTTACAATAACGCTGCAGGTTTGATCAATGGTGCTTTAACGAGCGATGGTTCTGTATTGCCAGTAGCTGTGTTCATGATTGAACAAACTATCGGTCAAGAAATCGTGAAACGTCTGGCAGCAGGTGAAGTTGTGAAAGCAACTCTGCAAACAATTGCAACGGACTACTCTGCTTTTGATGGAACTTCTATGGCAACTCCTCATGTATCAGGTGTTGTGGCTTTGATGAAGGCAGCGAACAAGGCTTTGACTGGAGCTCAAGTAAAAGAAATCTTGAAGCAGACAGCTCAACCTTTGGGGCCTAACTCTAACAACGAGTACGGATCTGGTTTGGTCGATGCTCAAGCCGCTGTGAATGCAGCGATCTTGGCTAAAAAACAAACTGCAAAATAATCTCTTTAAAAATAAATTGAGAACACGAAAACCCACAAGAAATTGTGGGTTTTCGTTTTTTTAGAATCTTCGCAGCCAATTCAGGAGATTCATTTTTTGAGCTGTGTAAGGGGGATAAGTCCACCTCATCAGCCTCTGGCCCCAGCGGCGAACAAATACAGCCTTTTCATGCGAGAAGCTGCGAAAACCGTGATGTCCGTGGGAAGCACCCATTCCGCTTGGGCCGATACCGCCAAAGGGAAGGTGAGGATTTGCTAAATGTATGAGAGAGTCATTAATGCACAGGCCTCCCGAGGAAGTTCCTCGAAGGACCTCTTCTTGATTCATCTGACTTTGCGAGTAGAGATACAGAGCTAGAGGCTTCGGACGCTCATTTATATAGTGAATGGCTTCAGAGATTTCTTTAAAAGGAATCAAAGGAAGGATGGGGCCAAAAATTTCTTCCTGCATCAGCTTGCTATGCGAGGGCACTTTTTCTATCAGCGTAGGACTGAGGAAGTGTTCACCTTCGAGGCTCTGTCCGCCTGTAATAATGTGAGCTCCGCCGTTTTGGGCTTCTGCTAAAAGGGAGTGCAGGCGTTGCGTATGTTGCATAGATATAATGCGAGCAAAATCCCGAGAGGACTTTTGGATCTCGGGGGTGGGGCCATAGCATTGTTGAAGACGATGTTGTAGAGCCAACTTGAGCTCTTCATAAATGTCTGTCTGAGCGAGGATATAGTCAGGAGCGACGCAAGTCTGGCCGGCGTTTAAAAATTTGGCCCAGATAATTCTTTCGGCGGCTTGTAAAATATCAGCCGAAGCATCGACAATAGTGGGGGATTTGCCACCTAGCTCTAAAGTCACACTGCTCAGATGCTCGCTCGCGGCCTTCATGATAATTTTTCCGACATGGGTGCTGCCGGTGAAAAAAATATGATCGAAAGGTAGCTTGAGAAGAGCTTGAGTTGTTGCGATACCGCCTTCTAAAACCGTGATGTGATTTTCGGCAAAGGATTCTTTGATTGCCTCGGCCATCACGGCACTGGTGTAAGGGGCATGTTCTGACGGTTTTAAAAAAGCACAATTGCCCGCAGCGATGGCAGAAATGAGGGGCGACATCAGAAGCTGGAAAGGATAATTCCAGGGCGAGATCAGAAGGCATACACCGCGAGGCTCGGGTATGATGTGGCTGCGAGATCCCAACAGGGTTGCGGGAGTGGAGCAGTGTTGAGGCTTCATCCAGCGAGCTAGATTTTTCCGCGCATGTCGAATTTCCTGTAAAGTGGGGTGGATTTCTGTAAGTTGAGTTTCAAACTCGGGTTTGGAAAAGTCTTTTCTGAGGGCCTCAAGCAAAGGGCGCTCTATTTTTAAAATCATTTTTTCGAGAATGTCGAGATGTTCGCGCCGCTCTTCAGCGGAAGACTTCCTTAAAATCTGACTGTGATCTTTCTGATGAAGAAAAATCTGCTCTAGCTGCATGTCATCCATATTGAATATTGTATGAAACAGAGAGACTCTTGTATAGGTAAAGTCATTTTGTAGAATAGCAGGACCAGAGAGTGAAAAGGAGAGAGCCATGAAGACTATTTTAAACTGGCAAGAGGGAATGAGTTTTGAAGCGGAGTGCGGGGCTAATAAAATCGTCACAGATGCAAAAAGCCCCCTTGGTAAAGAGCAGGGGATGACACCTAAGGAGTTGGTGGCTGTGGGATTGGGAGGTTGTACCGCGATGGACGTGGTGGCTCTCTTAAAGAAGCACAAGCAGACCTATGAATCTTTGCAGGTCGAGGTGGATGTGACGCAGACCACAGGTGTGCATCCGGCGGTTTTTCAAGAGGCGAAGATCACTTTTTATGTGAAGGGTGCGGTCGATCCTCAGGTTTTATTGGAGGCCGTGAAGTTGTCTCAGACCAAATATTGCGGAGTGAGTGCGATGCTGGCTCAATCGTTTCCGATCTCTTATATAGTGTATAATAACGGTGAAGAGATTGGCAGCGGCAGCGCGAATTTTCATCAGTAGAAAATCATAAAAGAACTGGAAATTAGACTACTTCCAGTTCTTTTTCAAAGCTATCACAGAGGAAGTCGACGACTTGTTCAAAGGACTCTGTTTTTTCATAGAGCTCTCGTTGTTGTTGATAGCTTGGATTTTTTAAATCCATCTCCACCAGATCTGTGATGTATTGAGAATAATGAAGGGCTTCGATATCCTCCTTCATCTCAGTAATAAGATCGAGAATATCCTGTTGTACGGGTTTTGTATTGCCCTCGTGATCAATAAGCACTTCTGCTTCCAAGCCGTAGCGTGATGCGCGCCATTTATTTTCACGCACAAACCAATCGGCAGGAATCGGACGTTTGTGTCCGGTATCGAGACGGCGCTGGATATGGCGAGCCAATAAATGAATAAAAGACACCAGGCGTGTGGTACGACGAATGCCGGGCACGCCGTCGCAGACTCGGATCTCTAATGTTCCGAAGTTTGGACTGGGACGAAGATCCCACCAAATGTCTTTAAAGCTTGATATGGACTGACTCTTGGTGAGTTTGTCGACAATATTTTCGAACTCATCCCAGTTGTGCACAGTGCAGGGAGAGCCTCCTGCTGGATGGGCTTCAAAAACCGTGATGCGTGAGGAGGCCAGTCCTGTATCATGACCCGTCCAAAAGGGAGAGCTGGCTGACATAGCGAGAAGATGTGGGAGATAGTACAGGAACTCATTCATCATCGTGATACAGTGTTCGCCACTCGGCATACCGATATGGACATGGAGTCCGTAGATCATCAGGCGGCGAGCGATATGCTGATTGCGCTCAATCAGATACTGATAGCGATCGGACGGATAAAACAGACGATTGTGCCAACGAGCAAACGGGTGAGTGCCATTGGTAGAAAGGCGCACGCCGTTGTTCTTGCAAATTCGTGAAAGTTCTCGGCTGGTTAGGAGCAGCTCTTGTTCTACATCTTGAGCTGTTTTGCAGATAGGGGTGTCAATCTCGAGCATGCTTTGAAAGATCTCCGGTTTAACACGGGGACCGGGTAGCGACCACTCTTGCACGATGTCCGGAGACATAGGATGAAGGTTGCGAGTTTCCGGATGAATAATTTGAAGCTCGACTTCCACGCCTAATGAGAAAAGTTCGGATTGTGCAAAAGGAATAGTGCTTTTCATAAAATCACCTTAGGGACTAATGAGGCCGGGGGCAAATTTTAATCCTGAAAGGTGCGACACAGTGCGGGTAAAAAAATGGGGGGCGTCGTCGGCCCCCCTGACTCTGTGTGAGGGGAACCACCAAACCCTCCAAGAGTCGCCACTAAATAAAATCAATTTTTAGAATCGTTTTCGTTTTGCCTCAACCCGTAAGGGTCTGCGCGCCACGGTTAACCAAAGAGCCGAGAGCACAACGCCCGAGTAAAAGAGGCAAAACATCGCTACTTCATGTAGATCAGACATAGTCATCTCCTTTTAGTGGCCATCCTTGGCCTTGGCTTCAAGTAGGGCCATCCTAGCATCTCCTTGACTCCGTTTAAGAGCTTCCATGCTCTTATTGTTTTGACTCAACCTCACTGAGGAGGGGTTAATGAATTTGCAAAAAAAGTGAGCAAATCAGGAAGATTCCGATAAAGAATGTCCAAGACGGCCTATTGACTCCGTCCAGGGAAAATGATTAATTAATGATTCTATCTAGTTACGGTGCGCGCGAGTGGTGGAATTGGTAGACACGTACGTTTGAGGGGCGTATGCGCAAGCGTGGGGGTTCAAGTCCCCCCTCGCGCACCACTTCTACGATAATCCTCTCCAGATGACCCTTCCAATGACTGATGAGGAAGAAATATGGCAACCAATCAGGCTCTCAAAAGTACTTATTACTCAAAAATTGTTCGTTCATTGAAATATCTCGAATATAGCTATTTGCGGACCTTAAGCATGCCAGTTCAGCCTCAGGCGATGACGGACAGTCAATTGGAAGCCTGGGATAGCTTTGCCTCTCGTTTTGCCAGAACCTCTGATATCTTTTTGAGTAAGTATGTTCGCGCCTGTGTATTAGCGGACGATCCGGCCTTTGACGGCGGATTTTATGATCAATTGAATCGGGCGGAGAAGTTGGGTTTAATTGACTCTGTGACGACATGGTTTGAGATCCGTGAGTTGCGTAATGCGACCGTGCATGAGTACAGCGATCAGGATTTAGAGAAGATCTTTTTAAAGTTTCGTCAATATGCTCCTCTATTAATAGAACTCAGAACGAAATTAGCAGCCAGCGCATCTGCTGAGTGAGGTTCCTCCTTTGCGACTAACGGAAAAAGAAAAAAGAGCCCTTACCAACGCAGTCCACTCTGTCCTGATGGGGAAGTATGAGCTTTATCTTTTTGGCAGTCGGACAGACCTCAAAAAAAGAGGCGGAGATATTGATCTTTTGATTGTTATTGAGGGCTCCGCGAAGCAAGCGGCAATGGAAAACAAGATAAAGATCAAGCAGGTTATATTCTCTCTGATTCCAGAGCAGAGAATTGATATAACTTTTGCGACGCCAGAAGAGTTAAAGCAAGATGCTTTTTTAAAATCCATTTTTCCGGAGGCAGAGCTTTTGAGTGAGCGTCGGTAGATCCGACGGTGCTTCTGCAAAAAAGGCAAAACTAACAGAGGCTGAACTTAAATCTGCTATAAAGAAGGTTCGTAAATCTTGATTCGCGCTGTAATTGACACCAATGTTTTTATTTCTGGAGTTTTTTGGAGAGGAACTCCTATGAAAGTTCTTGATTGCCAAGGACGGAAGTCTCTCAAAGCCTTCACAACTGAAAACTCTTTTGCTCAATAAGCTATTGATTCCTGTATAAATAAGTTCGCATAAATAAGAAAATGAGATATGTTG
>JBCECD010000039.1:0-12393 GCA_039206745.1 Bdellovibrio sp.
CCACCCGCAGCCATAACCGCAAAAGGAGACAACAGAATGATTAGGCTTACTAGAAACTTCATGATTTCACTCTCTACTTCAGCAATTTAGTTGTTATAGCCATCGCCACAGCGTTGGTCTGTGTCTTCAGCTCCGCCGCAGCCCCTTGCACAGCACTGGCCACTTTAGTTCTATTTTCGTGAACAAGTTTATCCGCTTCACCGCGAGCTTTTGCCACAGTTGATTCGTACTCTTTATTAGCGTGGCTTTTGGCACCATCCACAATCGTTTTGATTTCAGAGTTCAACTGACGGATTTTTGTTTCATATTCCGTATGAAGCTCTACTGATTTGTTTTGATATTCCAGGGCGAGGTCTTCGCCTCCTTTTGTTCTTCTTTGTCTTTCTTCCAATGCATGCGCATACGGAGCAAAAACAAATTTGCTAAGATAGATCAAAGCAATAGCAAAAAGCACAAACTGGAAGGCGGCGGTGGTATTTATACCTAATTGTCCAAAGATGTCCATTTACTTGAAATCCCTACTAATTTTTTGAGCTTCGGGATTAGCATTGGGGCAGGACCTGGTCAAGGTCAATTTCAACTTGATAATGTAACTGCCTAAGACTTGGGCATATATGAGGCACCTTCGAACACAACCCCTTCATCTATCCGCAAACTGGGGGATGTCACGGTGCCTTTGAAGACCGCGGGTGGATGCATGATGACTCGGCGGCGAGCAAAAAGATTCCCATCCACTCGCCCGCTAATAACAATCGTGTCAGCCTCAATCTGCGCTGTGACAGAGGCTCCCTCATTGATGACAATGGTGTCTTTTGTAAAAATCTCCCCCTTGAATTCACCGCCAATTTGAACTGTTCCTTCAAAACTCAGTTTTCCTTCAAAGTGAGTCCCTTGGTCCAAAATGGCCGTGACGTGTCCGGAAAGAAGATCTTCTTGAAATGCGGGGTTTGCTACTGCTGACATCCTTCTTTGAGCCTATCTACTATGTTAGTAAGTTCATCATCCGAGTAAAAGTGAATACTAATTTTACCTTTTGCATTGGAATAATCAATACTCACTTTGGTGCCCAGCATCTTTTGAAGATCGTCACTCAAACTGTTGATCAAACGATCCGCTACACTCGAAGTTGAACGCTCTTCACTAGGGGCTTCTTCAGTATGACCCTTAATAAGCGCCTGCACCATCTTTTCGAGTTTGCGAACTGCGATTTTTTCGTTGAGTACTTTCTTAGCGAATTCAATCTGCTTTTTTGAATCTGGCAGAGCTAAAAGCACTTTTGCATGACCCACAGATAGCGTGCTTGCTGAAATCATGTTTTTGATTTCCTCAGGCAAAGACAAAAGACGAACTGCGTTTGCCACAGTTGCGCGATCCTTTCCCACTTTTTCTGCAACCTGTTGCTGCGACAGTTTAAACTCCGTGATAAGTCGTGAATATCCATCTGCCTCTTCAATAGGATTCAAATCTTCACGTTGGATATTCTCAACAATCGCTAGCTCAAGGGCCTGTTGGTCCTCGAAATTCTTAAGAATAACTGGAACTTCATGCAATCCAGCCAATTGAGCCGCACGCCAGCGGCGCTCACCCGCCACAATTTCCAGCTTTCCAGAAGTTGTACGACGAGCCACCACGGGCTGAAGGATTCCATTTTCTTTGATCGATTGAGCCAGCTCTTGCAGAGCTTCTTTTTCAAAATGACGACGGGGTTGATATTGTCCCGAAGACAATTTATCAATGCCCACTTTCCAAATTTTACTCTCAGGATCTACGGGAGGGACGACGGGAGGAGCAATTGGGGTTGCCGAAGTCGTGGCAACAGCGGCAGAGACGGCTACAGGAGCCGCTTCTGCTGGATTTTTACTAGCGCTTACAGAAGATGCAACAGGGGCTGGCCCTCCCAGAAGAGAACCCAGTCCTCGTCCTAAGCCCTTTTTTTTGTTTGATGATTCACTCACTAAATCAGACATTTACTTCCCCTTGATAACTATTCTGTTGAGCAACAGAGTGGCTCTCTTGTGATACTTTTTGTTCAGATCTGGCTACAACTTCTTTCGCCAACTCCAGATAGCGGACAGCTCCGATGGATTTTGCATCGTATTCGAAAATAGATTGTCCGTGACTAGGAGCCTCACTCAGACGAACATTACGAGGAATAATCGCATTAAAAACTTTGTCGCTGAAGTGATTTTTAATTTCAGTGACTACTTGGTGACTCAGATTATTCCGAATATCAAACATAGTCAGAACAATCCCTTCTATATGTAATTGAGGATTCAGATTCTTCTTAATCAAACCTGCCGTGTTCAACAGCTGACTCAAACCTTCCAAGGCATAGTATTCACATTGCAAAGGAACCAAGAAACTATCCGCCGCATTCAGAGCATTTAAGGTCAAAAGACCCAACGAAGGAGGGCAATCAATGAGAACAAAGTCAAAATCCTCAGCCACCGTAGCAATTGCCTGCTTCAAACGATACTCACGGTGAGGCATATCCACCAACTCAATTTCAGCACCCACCAAATCAGGGTTAGCCGTGGATATCTTCAAATTTTGATTAGTCGTATTTTGAATAGCCTCGGACAGGGTTTTTTCACCAATAAGAACGTGATAGCTATTGCTATCCTGACTGTCATATCTTTTGATACCCAAACCGCTCGAAGCATTTCCCTGCGGGTCCATATCTATAAGAAGGACTCTCTTTCCTAGAGTTGCAAGCGCAGAAGCGAGGTTCACAGATGTGGTGGTCTTCCCAACACCGCCTTTTTGATTCGCTATACAGATAGTTTTAGCCATTTTTCCTCCCTGAATCTAAAAAGTCGGACTTTTTTGAAAAACTTGCAAGCGTAAAGACCAGTTTTTCGCGCCATACCTTATGTTTTTATCCAAATATTCCGATGTTCCACGTGGAACAAGTGTCTATGAGAATATTCTGCCTATTCATGATCTCTTTTTTTCTGCTCGCCTGCGAGAAGCCAGATCCAAATCCTGAGCTTCGCGATCCTATTTATGCAGATCTTAATTCAACTCTAGGCGCTGTTTCTCAAGAAATTGAAGGCGAAAAAAAGAATCTTTCCGATAATGAGAAGGCCCTCCAAGAAGTTATCCCCCAAACAGGGCAAATTAAGTATGCACAAAAAAGAGTTCAGGAGTCTAAAGAGAAGATCACCCGCCTTGAGCAAGAAAAGGCCTATTTAGAGCTGAAAATTGAGAATAGAAGGAAATCCACCAAAAAAAGTTACGCAAAAGCCTTTGCAAACCAAGAAGCTTGGCCTGATCCACAAGAGTGGGCAAGTTATCAGGCTGAAAAACGCCTGCGATCAGCAAAAAGGACATGGGATATTAAGAATCGAATGCATGAAGCACAAATAGGCGGCCCCGAAGCCACAAATCACGCAGCCCCTGCCGGCGGCGGTCATTAAGAATGTTCCACGTGGAACATTAAGCAATTTTATCAGTTTTAATAACGTAGAACTTCATCGCTCCGATAGGAAGCTTGTATTCGCCCACTAATGAAGGGCTCCAAATTGAGCAAAGCTGTATAGGAATCTCTCCAACCTCAATTCCCCACTCTTCGCCTTTTAAATGAAAGAAAACGCCGCCCTTAGGAACCGTTTTGCGAGTTAAAAGAATTGAACGAGAAATAGAGGACAGTCCCCGTGCCATTGCATATTGAACTGAACCATCTCCTAAAGATTCCACCGTCTTATTTTCAACTTTTACATTCTTAAGACTCAGGTAGGAAACAATATGGCGCAAAAATTCACACTTCTTTAAATCACTTTCAACTAAGATCACTTCAATCGAAGGATAGAGGATTCCAAAAATCATTCCTGGAAATCCATTGCCACTTCCCAAATCATAGATTTTATTAAATGAAACATTAGAATTATGAATGATTTTAGAGGCTAAAATTGAATCCGCAAAGTGCAGGGCATCTGCAACTAAAACGGTTTTTGCTGAAATCAGATTCACTGTGCGATTAAATTTAATCAACTCATCATGATAAGTCTTTAGGCTAGTTCTGACCTCAGGACTAAGATCTGGAAACCACTCGTCGATTCGCCACGGTATCTTGGGGGTTTCTTCGCCATTACTCAAGACTCATCTCCTTGATCTTCTTATGCCCTTTAAGATGAATCATTATAGCCTGAATTGCTGACGGATTAACACCACTGATACGCTGAGCTTGGCCCAAAGTACGGGGCCTAATTCGACGCAGCTTGTCGCATTCTTCGTTAGAGAGACCGCGAATTTCGGAGTACTCCAGTTGCTCGGGAAGCAGCATTTCTTCCAGGCGCTTGGATTGCTCGATCAATTCCATCTGCCTCTTCACATAACCAGAGTATTTGACTTCAATTTCCACCGGCTCATAGACGTTCGGATCAGACTCCACCGTAAACTGCAGTCGCTCCAAGTGCGAACAAGAAATCTCGGGACGGCGAAGCAACTCTTCGAAAGTTAAAGACTTTGTTAATTCTGGAGTAGGAAATGTTCGCAATAAATCTTGCACTTCTTTGGTTGGATAAACCTTCTCCTGACGAAGGCGGCCTAGCAATTCCTGACGCTTTTCTTGCAGCTTGAATAAAATCTCTTGGGACTCTTCTGAGACAATACCAATCTTTGAAGCAAGAGATGCCAACCTATCGATAGTATTATCTTCTCTTAAAACAAGTCGGTGTTCCGCCCGAGAGGTGAACATACGATAAGGCTCACGCGTCCCCTTCGTCACAAGATCGTCCACCAGAACTCCCATGTAAGCTTCATCACGGCCTAGAACAAACTCTTCTCGTCCTAAAATACTGTGGGCCGCATTCACACCGGCAATAAATCCTTGTGTTGCAGCTTCTTCGTAACCAGAAGTCCCATTGATCTGTCCGGCTAAAAATAACTGCCGAACGGTTCGCGTTTCTAAACGATGCCAAATTTGAGTGGGCTCAATATAATCGTATTCCACAGCATATCCATAGCGCGCCACTTTTACATTTTCTAATCCCGGGATCGTTTTCAAGAAAGCATCTTGCACATCTTCTGGCAGACTTGTCGATATTCCCTGAAGATAGATCAAATCAGTGGAAAGACTTTCCGGCTCCAGGAATGTTTGATGGCTGGTGCGATCCGCAAAACGCGTGATCTTATCTTCAATCGACGGGCAATAACGAGGCCCTACGCCTTCGATAATACCGCAGAACATGGGCGATTTGTCCAAGTTTTGGCGAATGATTTCATGAGTTTGTTCCGTCGTACGAGTGAGATAGCATAAAATTTGCGGCAGTTTGAGCTGATTAGAGGAACGATAACTAAAAGGATAAACCTTTTCATCGCCTCCTTGAGGTGTTGTTTTAGACCAATCAATACTATCGCGAACCAAACGTGCCGGAGTTCCCGTCTTCAAACGCTTTACATCAAAACCAAATTGAGCCAACTGATCTGACAAACCTAAAGAAGGTTTATCGCCCACCCGCCCGCCGGCTTCTTGGCGTAATCCGATATGCATAACGCCATTCATGAAGGTTCCGGTGGTGATAATGGTCGCCTTTGCACGAATCTCTGATCCGTCTTGCAGAACTACGCCTTCACACAGATCCTTATTTAAAAGAAGGCGTTTTACTTCGCCCTCTTTCAAATCCAAATTGGGCTGAGACTGTAAAGCCTGGGTCTGAAAAGCGGAATACAAGTGCTTATCATTTTGCACCCGCGTACCCCGAACAGCAGGGCCTTTTGAAGAGTTCAATCTTTTATACTGAATGCAGGTTTCGTCGGCGGCCAGACCCATCTGACCACCTAGCACATCCAATTCCCTAACCATGTGGCCCTTGGCAAGGCCCCCGACAGAAGGGTTGCAACTCATATAAGCGATACGCTGGAGGTTGGAGGTCACCATCAAAGTTTTCAAACCTAAACGAGCAGAAGCCAAACAAGCTTCCACTCCGGCGTGACCCGCTCCCACTACAATAATGTCGTATTCACTTTTGATCATAATATGAACTCTTTATTTACCTATACAAAACTCTTTGAAAACCCGATCCATGATTTGATCATCAAAGCGTTTACCCAAGGTCTCTTGCACAGCAATCAAAGCTTCTTTTAATTCCAATGCCAGGAACTCATTTCCCAATCCCTGGGTCACCAGCATCTTCGACCGCTGCGTATTCTCCAAAGCTCGCGACAGATTTTCCATATGTCTTGAATTCGAAATCAAGACAGTATTTTCTAGCTGAAGATCTGCAAATTCCTTAGAAACTTCCTCGAGAACCTGGTTGCGAACTTTTGTATCAAGAGCACTGACAAAGAACACCTTTCTTTTAAAGAACTCCTCAGGAGAAGTGACTTTTTTGAAAAATTTACTGCTCTGAATTTGCTCTCTCAAGGTTTCCGGTTTCAGGGAACTTGCTGCTTTATCGGATTTATTTCCGAGAATATAGGTTTTCTGCGGATCGAGAGTATCCAGAATATCCATTTCCTCTGAAGTAAGCCCTGTCGCCAGATCATAAATGAAAAACACCACATCGGACTCGCTGGCCGCTTCAAGGCTCTTTTGAATACCGATTTTTTCCACCAAATCCACTGCCGACTCTCTTAATCCGGCGGTGTCCAAGAAAGTGAATTTCAAACCCTTAAAGCTGGTATCACCTTGAACCACATCGCGTGTTGTTCCCGGGATGTCGGTGACAATGGCTCTTTCATCTTCCAAAAATAAATTTAGTAGACTGGATTTTCCCACATTTGGAACACCCGTCAAAACAACGCGATAGCCATCTTTCAACAGACGACCCATTCTAAATGTGCCGACCAGATCTTCGAGAGTGCTTTGAATTTTTCCCAATCGCTCCAGCACTTCTCGATTGTCCACAACCTCAATGCCTTCCGTAGAAAAGTCAATGCTGGCTTCAGCATGAGCTAAGATCCATGTCATGTGATCTTCTATTTTTTCCAGCTTTTGCGATACTGCCCCTTTTAGCTGACGCAAAGCCAGGCGCGCGGCTTGAGAGCTTTGGCTTTCAATCAAAGACAGAACACTCTCTGCCTGTACCAAATCCAGCTTGCTATTCATAAAAGCTCGATAGGTGAACTCACCGCGATCGGCGGGCCGAGCTCCTTGTGCCACTAATTGTTGTAAAATATTTTGGCAAATGACGGGGCTGCCATGACAGGAAATCTCCAAAACCTCTTCACCGGTAAAGGATCGGCCCTTTTGGAAATAGGTCACCAAAACTTCGTCAATCTCCCCTGTTTGTCCAGGTCCTCTTAGAATACCAAAATAAACACGGTGAGATTCAGGATGTTCCGGTAAAAAAGGGGCTATCGCAGCCACCTTTTGCAGAGCGAGGGGACCACTGACACGAATGACAGAAAGCCCGCCCACTCCATGAGGAGTGGAAACAGCACAAATCGTATCTTGGTCACGATCGCGATACATGCTTCCCTCCCAGTGGAATAAAATTAATCATTATTGGCAACGTCTTCAGGAGCATTGCCTTGAGAAGAACCTTTAGCAGGGTAAATTTTGATCTTTTTATAAAGACCATCCCCCAAAGAGCGACTCTTCACGCGTGGATCTTTTGCCAAATATTGATGAACCACTTTGCGATCTTTAGGAGGAAGAGCGCGGTAATAAACAGACTTACCTTGCTCAATGCAAATAGCTTTCAAATTTTCAGCTCTTTCAATCAGAGCATTTGCCGACTCGTCACGATAGCCACCGCAGTCAACAGTGATATGACTTTTGTCTTCCGGAAAATTGTGTTGAACAGCTCTTTTTAAGAACAGCTGGAAAGCATCCAAAAGCTGACCTTTTTTGTCTTTCAAAATTTCTTCATCCGCCCCATTGAGCTCAACAGCAATGGTCAAACCGCCTTCATCATCTTTTTCAGTTTTGATCTGAAAAGAAAGATCAAATTGTGCCTTTTCAATGATTCCTTCTAAAGTAGTCTGAATAAGGGCTTCTACTTCACTATTAGCGCCTTTACTTTTCCCCCCGAAAAGTTTGCTAAAAAAACCCATTTTACCTCCTCGTTGTCATCAACAAATAAATTTAAAAACTTCCAATACTTGATTAAGCCGTCTTCTTTTCACGCATGATCAGGTACTGTTGAACAATTCCGAACAAAGTGCTCACCACCATATAAAGAGTTAATCCACTTGGTAGCTGCAACATAAACAAAGAAAAAACCACTGGCAAAAACGCCATCACTTTGGCCTGCATCGGGTCCATCGTCGATGGTGTTAGCTTTTGCTGAACATACATGAAAACCGCCATCAAAACAGGCAAGACATAAAACGGATCATGCGCACTCAAATCATGAATCCAACCAGCAAACGGCGAGCTGTACAGCTCAATGCTGGAGCCGATAACACGATAAAGAGCGAAGAAAACCGGAATCTGCAAAAGCATCGGCAAACAACCACCCAAAGGATTGGCGCCATTTTGCTTCATCACCGACATCATTTCCTGGTTTAAACGCATTGGATCGTCTTTATACTTCTCACGCAGGGATTGAATGATCGGCTGAACTTTTTGCATGGCCTTCATGGATTTAAAAGACATGATATTGAAAGGCAGAACACAGAGACGAACCAACAAGGTGAGCAAGATGATGGCAACACCCCAGTTGCCCACAAAAGTGTGGAACGCTTTCATCACATATAGCAAAGGACGTGCGATAAAACCAAAGAAACCAAAATCAATGATGTGGGCCATTTCTGCATCCACCGCTTTTAAAGCGTCGATGGATTTCGGACCAGCGTAAAAAATCTCAGAGAAAGTCATTTCAGACTTAACTTGAGCAGGCTTGTAAACGAGCTCTGCCAAAGCGGTTTTTTCATTCACCTGAGAGGTCAATTTCACTTCAGGAATGATATCTGACTTATCGAGAATCGCCGCCGCAAAGTATTGAGAGCTGACCGACAAAACAGATGTCGAGGCAAAGACCTGCAAAACATTTTCTTTCGCGTTGTTAAAGTTCACAGTCTCGTGCTTACCACCCGTGTGGATCACAAAGAAGTCTTGATGCTCATAAGAAGGGAAAAAGAAAGAAGAAGAGCCTTTGTCATGAATCTTCTCAGGCACAATCAGAGAAAACCCTTTTTTAAAGTCTTCACCGGGATTGGTGACGACAATGGTGTTGGTAAAAGAAGAGTTCTCCGCATGAAATTGCAATTCTCTCTTTACTTGTGTTTCACCGATTTGTGCAAGACCGACATAATGACCAGGAGCTTTTTCAGTGACTGTAAATTCCACTGGCTTGTCATTATCTCCCCAGCGCATTTCAAACAATCCTGTAACGGACGCAGCACCAATTTTGATATTCTCTTTATTTTTATCTTGATAATCATTCACGGTGAAGTCTTTGAGACCCATTCCGTAGCTGGAAAGTTTGAACGAGACCTTCTCATTGCTATAATCAAAGCTTTTTTCTGGTTGGTTTTTAGCCACCACTTCAGATTTCGTTTCAACCGGACTTGGAGTGGCAACAGGTGTTGTTCCTGTAGCATCAGCAGAGGCACCCTGTTGAGTCACCGGTGCTTTTGTTTTACCGTAGTCAGGATACTTTTTAGTCAGATAGCTCTGCCACCCGAAATAAACCAAGGCCACTGCGGCGACTGAAATGATCGTCTTAGGATCAAAGAAAGGTGAGCCGTTATTATTTTGTTGCATGGAGATGTTCTCCTCTCGAAGGAACCGGATCGTAGCCAAAAGGCCCGCCGGGACGACATTTACAAATTCTCTTGGTGATCAACCAAAGAGCTCTATGGGAGCGATGGGTTTTAATAGCCTCCAAGGCGTAGGCAGAGCAACTCGGTTCAAAGCGACACATACCACCCATATGGGTGGTGCCAAAGGTTCTGTACCCCGCTACGAATATCCAAATAAAATACTTAAAGGTTTTTTCGTAGAGTGGACAAACCACGATCCAAAGCTTTGACAAATTCCTCATGACTGAGACCTTTGTAAAAACCTGCATCCATAGGCTTGAATATGATGTTGATGTCGGCTTCAATAGACTTCTCCGCCACAAGAGAAGCCCTAAAATACTCTCTCGACCAACGCTTCAATTTATTTCGAACAACAGCTGAACCGGTTTTCCGACTTGCTGTCACTCCGAAACGGACATGACCCAAAGTGTTCGCTCTGTAATTCAGCAGCAACCACTTTGTCGGCCAATATCTTTTTCCCGTTTGTTTTATCGAAAGAAATTCAGAGCTTCGCTTAATAATATATGGAGAGTTATTTTCCACCAGTAGAAACCGTCAGACGCTTTCTTCCTTTAGCGCGGCGACGATTCAAAACTTCCTGACCAGCTTTAGTAGCCATTCGTGCACGGAAACCGTGTGTAGTTTTACGACGTTTATTAGATGGTTGGTATGTACGTTTCATAACTCTTCTCCCCGAAGAAATTTTACGACGCTAAATGACGTCAGTGATACCCATATATGTATTCCACAAAGTTGTTCTCAACTAGATACGTGGGGCACTAATAAAGCACATTGCGGCAATAAGGTCAACTGTTGAAAACTTCAGCTCCCCTTGTTAAGAGGTCCACAACTGAGGGGATAACGTGGATCTAAATTCGTCTTTTTGGACTCTGATCAAATCTAAAATGAAAAGCCGGAACGACAACAATAAGTTGTTGGATACCTGGCTCGACCCCATTGAGTATATCCATACTACAGGCAGCCAAGAGCGTCCCCGCCTGGTTTTGGGAGTACCCAATGCCCTCCATCAATACTTTGTCATCGAGAACTTGCAGGATAAGATTTACACTGAAATTTCAGATACTTATGGTAAGCCTTTTGAGGTTGAATTCAGTATCACAGGTTCCCGAGTGAATACTCATATTGAGACGGCTCATGTTTCTGAAGAGCCTAATGGAGGAACAGAAATCCTCCAGGCTCAGTTGGCACGTGCTCAGGGTAGTCAGACTACTCAACCGCGTTCTGGGCCTGATTCTTTAAACTCAGACCTCACCTTTTCCACTTTTGTTGTAGGTAAAAATTCAGAGTTTGCTCACGCAGCTTGTTACAATGTGGCCCGCAATCCCGGGGCTGACGATTACAACCCTCTCTATATATATGGACCTGTGGGAATGGGTAAAACCCATCTTCTGCATGCCGCTGGTAACTACATTCGTGAACAATATCAACATCTTAGAATTACATATCTATCGGCAGAGCGCTTTATGAATGAGTGTATTTCTGCGATCCGCCGCCATGAAATGGATAAGTTTCGCCAGAAATACCGCGAAAATTCCGACATCCTTCTGGTGGATGATGTTCAGTTCATAGCCCGCGGGGAAGCGGTTCAAGAGGAGTTTTTTCACACCGTGAATAGCTTCATCGACACCCGCAAGCAGGTCATCCTGGCTAGCGATCGCATGCCCAAAGATATCCATGGTCTCGAAGATCGCAGCCGAACCCGCCTTGAAAGAGGTTTGATTGCGGATATCACGATGCCTGATTTGGAAACGCGTATTGCGATTCTTCGTTACAAAGCGGAGAAGTTCAATGTCCGTCTCCCTGAAGATGTTGTGAATTATATTGCTCGCATTTCCAAGCGCTCCATCAGAGAGCTTGAAGGCAATCTGAAGAAGGTCAAAATGTTCTCGGAGCTTCAAGGTCTTCCGATTGATGGAGAGTTGGTCCGACGTATTCTTTCTCATCATGAAACTCAGTCAACAATCTCGGTTGAGGACGTGATGAAGCTGGTCGCAGACCACTATAAAGTGCGCGTTTTGGATTTAAAATCCTCAACCCGCGCTAAACCTATTGTTGTTCCACGTCAAATTGCGATGTATTTGATTAAGAAATTTTTGGATAAATCCCTCGTGGACATTGGCAAAGCTTTTGGCGGAAAAGATCACACAACTGTGATGAATGCTCTGGATCGGGTGAAAAGTCTACAGGCTACGGATCAGGATATTTCAAAGGATATCGAAGAGTTAGAACAGAGAATCCACAATATCACAGGGGTGTGAATGTGGACTGTGGAAAGGCTTGTGGAAGATTTTGCGACTCTAAATGTGGATTCGAGTTACCCCCAAAATCAGCCTGAATCCTGCGATTTTATACAGAGTCTTTATCCACAAATGTTTTTAAGTGTTTACAGGGGTTTAGGAGATTTGTTAGGTTTTCCACGCCCCTACTACTACTACTAGATATTTATATTATTAGTAATAGTTAATAAGAAGGTTCTAAAAGAGGATGTATGAAACTTGAGATTGATAAAAGAGATCTATTGAGTCTTATAGGAAAAACTCAGAACATCGTTGAGAAAAGAAACACCATGCCTATCTTGGTGAATGTTCTTTTGGAAGCGGATCAAAATTCTCTGAAAGTTTTTGCTACAGATCTCGAAGTGAGCTTAACGGATCAAATCAAAGCCCATGTTCACCAAAC
>JBCECD010000040.1:0-2173 GCA_039206745.1 Bdellovibrio sp.
ATGTACAACTACGCCTATGACTATACTTCTTACTTTAATCAATATGGTTTTTGTAATTGCCCAGGAGGATACTCTCCTGTGTACAACGGACAATATGGCTTGGGCTGTGTCAGCGCTCAGCTCCTGATGCCCTATGCTGGCATGTACACTTACTGGAGTTGGGGCTGGAGCTCCTGGGGTACAGGTTATCCCGCTCCTCAAACGACAATCAATTTGCCTCAGTATTCAAACATCCCTTCTGTCGGGGGTGTGAACGGGCAATGCTCTCGCAACATTACCCAGAGCTGCATTCTCTCTCAAGCCAACTCCTGCGGAGCCGGCGCTGTGTGCCGCCAAGTTATGGGCGGATCTAATTTAGGTGTTTGCGTCCGCTAATAGATTTTTTATTTTGCAATTTTGAGAGAGAGCGGCGCTCCTCACCGTTCAGACGGAATAATATGCCGCATTAATCATGGTCCCTTGGAGAATAAAATCGCCAAGGGACCTTTCCTTTTTTTACCTTTATTTTCGCCTCCACAGCCGCTACTGTGCTGTCTCATAAGGAGGTTCTCATGACCAATAATAATCCTCTTCTTCAACCTTCCCCCCTGCAAGATCAGGCCGTCCCTTTTGATCTCATTCAACCGGAGCATTTTCTTCCAGCAGTAGATGAGGCTGTGAAAGTTGCCAAAGCCAATATCGAAAAAATCAAAAATACGGCGGCTCCTGCCACCTTCTCAAACACTATCGAAGCCTTGGAGTCAGCCTCCGAACTTGCGGAGTTTGTTTCTCTTCTCTACAGCAATCTCGAAGTCGCTCATGCCAGCGAGCCTTTGCAAGCTCTAGCAAAAGATATCTATCCCAAGCTGACAGCATTAGGTTCTGATATTTCTTTGGATGAGGTTCTCTTTCAAAGAGTCAAAGCTGTCTATGATCAGCGCGCGTCTTTAAAACTCAACGTCGAGCAAGGTCGTCTGTTAGAAAAAACATATTTGGGCTTCAGTCGCAATGGCGCCCTGCTCTCCGCGACTGACAAAGAGATTCTTCGTCAAATTGATCAAGAACTCTCTGTGCTAGGTCCTAAATTTTCTGAAAATCTTTTGAAGGCTACAAATGCTTTTGAAATGGTTTTAGACAAAAAAGAAGAGGTTGCTGGCTTGCCTGAAGGCACTTTAGAAGCCGCTGCCGCTTTAGCTGAAGCCAAGGGCCACAAAGGCAAATGGCTTTTTAACTTACAAGCACCAAGCTATGTCCCGTTCGTGACATACGCGCAAGACCGCTCTCTGCGCGAAAAAATGTGGCGTGCTTTCGGAGCTCGCGCCTTCAACGGTGAGTTTGACAATCAATCTGTCATCTTGAAAACCGTCGAGCTTCGTAGCCGTCGCGCTCAGCTTTTGGGTTTCTCATCCCATGCGGATTTTGTTTTAGCGGAAAGAATGGCGCAAAATCCAAAAACAGTGGATGAGTTTTTACAAAAGATCCTGAAGGCCTCTAAAATGGCCGGTCAAAAAGATGTCTCTGAAGTGGCTGCTTTTGCAAAAAAACTGGATGGTTTGAGTGAAGTCAAACCTTGGGACTTTAGTTATTACTCTGAAAAATTAAAGAAAGAGAAATACGCCTTTAATGATGAAGATCTGCGCCCTTATTTCAAACTCGAAAATGCAGTGGAAGGCGTTTTCGAGCACGCACGCAAGCTCTACGGTTTGACTTTCAAGGAGAACAAAAAACTTCCTGTCTATCACCCTGAAGTGCGCGCTTATGAAATTTACGAAGAGGCTTCGCAGAAATACATGGGGTTGTTCTATACAGACTTCTTCCCACGCGAGACCAAAAAAGGGGGCGCCTGGATGACTCTCTTTCGCAACCAAGGTCTCTTTGGTGGCACCATGAAGCGTCCTCATGTGAGCATCGTGTGCAACTTTACGAAGCCCACTCCTACAAAACCTTCACTGTTAACTTATGACGAAGTTCGTACTCTCTTTCATGAGTTCGGCCACTCTTTACATGGCATTTTATCTGACTGCACTTATCCTTCTTTAAGCGGCACCAATGTCTATTGGGACTTTGTTGAACTCCCTTCTCAGATCATGGAAAATTGGGTTGGAGAAAAAGAGGGCCTGGATATCTTTGCTCGTCATTACGAGACAAATGAACCCATGCCTCTCGAGTTGATTCAAAAGCTCAAGGCAGCACA
>JBCECD010000040.1:2183-12321 GCA_039206745.1 Bdellovibrio sp.
AAAGTTTCAAGCCGGTTACATAGCTTGCCGACAAACACAGTTCGCGATGCTGGATATGGCTTGGGCCCTGGCTGCTCCTGAAACCATTCAAGACGTTGACAGCTTTGAAGAGGCGGCGACGTCCGAAGCTCGTCTGTTCTCGCGTGAGCCTGGTGCGAACAATTCTTGCAGCTTTGGCCATATCTTTGCTGGAGGTTACTCAGCAGGATATTATTCTTACAAATGGGCTGAGGTTTTAGATGCGGATGCATTTGAGTATTTCCAAGAACAAGGATTGTTCAATCCAGAAATTGCGAAAAAGTTCAAAGACAACATCCTCAGTCGCGGTGGCACCGAACATCCGATGGAGCTCTACAAGAAATTCCGCGGACGTGAGCCTGACCCAGATGCCCTTTTGCGACGTGATGGTTTGATCTAAGAACGGAAGAGCGGATGAAGAAGACGAATGTGAAGAACAAGTTGGTCCTTGCGGAAAACAGCAGCATCGCTCTCGTTTACCGACCTGAAACCCCTCAAGCAGTGGCTTTGGCCCAAAAAGTGGCGGATCTTTTAAAAGAACGCCACTTTGAAGTCTTCACCGCTCCTGAACAGAAAGTCATTCCTCGCACCAAACTGGCGAAAACCAAAAAGCAACTGGATGAGTTGAAGCTGGTGATTGTTCTCGGCGGCGATGGCACTTACTTACGTGCCGTGCGAGTCTTGGCGGGACGAAATGTTCCTTTGCTCGGCTTTAATATGGGTTCTTTGGGTTTTCTAACCGCTCACAGCGCCGAATCTGTCTTTGATGTTTTAGAAAAAACCTTGGCTGGAAAAATGTCTCTGCGTCCCTGTTCCATGCTATGCGCGCAAGTCCTGCGCAAAGGCAAAGTCCGCGAGGAATATCATGCTCTGAATGACGTGGTTATCGAAAGAGGCTCCATGAGCCAATTGATCAACACTGCCATTTATTCAGAGAAGTTTTTGGTCAGCCAAGTGAAAGCCGATGGCTTTGTGATTGCCAGTCCTTCCGGCTCAACGGCTTATAACTTGGCCGCGGGGGGACCTTTGCTGCATCCTGAGTCTCCTGTATTTGTCGTAACACCCGTTGCACCACACAGTTTGACCTCACGCCCGTTGATTTTCCCTGACAATCGCGAGCTGTCTTTCAAATTGGAAGGAAAAGTTCAGAAAGCCCATTTTGTGATCGACGGTCAAAAAATGACTGAGCTCACAGCCGAGGATGAAGTGATCCTCACTCGCTCTCCTTATGATCATTGGATGGTTCGTGAGCAAAATCACAATTTCTTCCACTTACTGCGGGAGAAACTTAAATTTGGAGATCGCAACTAGGAGTTATTATGTTACTGGAACTGAAAGTTTCTAATTTCGCCATCATCGAAAATTTGCATATCACCTTCAAAGAAGGCCTGAACATTTTAAGCGGCGAAACCGGCGCTGGAAAGTCCGTGCTACTGAAAAGTCTTTCTTTGCTGATGGGAGCAAAAGGCTCCAGTGACACCATTCGCACCGGCGCCGCTCAAGCTACCATCGAAGGGTCCTTTGATATCAGCAAGCGTCCCGATATCCAGCAGCATCTGAAAGACATGGGCATCGATACAGATGAAGGAGTGTTGATTGTCCGCCGCGTGCTGAGCACCGGTGATAAATCCAAAGTTTATCTCAATGGCAGCTTGAGCACTTTGAACAGCCTGCGTGATATCGTGGCTCCTCTGGTTGAACTCGCTGGCCACTCGGCCCCTTTGATTGAAATGACAGGACAGCATGAGAATCGCAATCTCATGGCCAAATCCTATCATATCGACTTACTGGATCAGTATGCTGGGACTTGGGACAAACGGCTTTTATTCACGGAAAAATACAACCGTTATCATAAGATCATGGCGGAAATTCAAAAGCTGGAAAGCGACGCCAAACAAAAAGCTCAGCGCTTGGACTTCCTATCATATCAACGCGATGAAATCGTGAAGTTGGATTTATCTCCCGGCGAAGATCACGAGTTGGAAATCGAAGTGAAGAAGCTCAAGAACTCCACACGCATCGGTTCCTTTGTTGATCAGGCAGAGCAGGCTCTTTACACAGACGATGACTCCGCCATCAGTCGTTTGGATGCCATCTTGAAAAAAGGGCATGAGTTGTCTCACGTCGATCCTCAGATCGCCAACAAGCTGGAAAACCTCGAACAGGCCAAAACCTTGATCGACGAGAGCGTCTATGAACTGCGCCAATATGCCTCAAAGATTGATGCGGATCCACAACGCCTTGAAGAGGTGGAGGAACGTCTCAGTGATCTGCGCAAATTACAAAAAAAATACGGCAGCTCTGTCGACGATATTTTGCGGGCTTTGATGGAGATGGAAATCGAAATCTCCAATCTACAAAACTCAGAGAGCAAAATTGAATCCCTGAAAAAAGAGACCCTTGCTTTACTTAAAGAAATGGAAGTTCTCGGCCTTGATTTACATAAACGCCGCCAAAAAGGGGCCGATCTTCTCGCTGACAGCGTGAACGCTGAACTTTTGGATTTGAATATGAAAGGCGTGACCTTCCATGTGCAGGTGGAGAAAATGACTGAGCTGTCTGCGACCGGTCTGAGCGATATCGAATTCCTCAGTCAGACTTCAGTTAAAGATATGAAACGTCCCCTGGCTAAGTTTGCCTCCGGTGGCGAGCTCAGCCGTATCTTGCTTTCATTAAAACGAGTCGTTGGATCCTCCACTCAGCCTCGCACTTATCTTTTTGATGAGGTGGATACAGGTGTTTCCGGTGAGACAGCAGAAAAAGTAGGTCGTAAACTAAAAACGATCTCTAAAGGTCAGCAGGTTATTTGTGTGACTCATTTGCCGCAGGTTGCGGCTTATGGACATGTGCATTTCTTTATTCAGAAGTCGCCACAGAAAGACTCTGTAGCGATGCTGGTTTCAGAACTGAAAACCAAGGACCGTGTGCAGGAGCTTGCTCGCCTTATCAGCGGTGAGAAGATTTCCAAAACGTCCTTGGCTCATGCCGAGCAACTTTTAACAGAAGCCCAGGCTTAAAACTTAGTACGGAACGTCTTCAACAATGATCAAGGCGCTGAAGGTGTTAAACTTTTGCGAGTAGTTACTCACAGCGCTCATCCACAATTGTTGTCCGATGTACTTCACTTGACCGTTCTCATCCAGTACAGGCGTTCCATCCACATTGATTTCAGGAATAATAGCACGCTCTGTCTCTTTCACACGGTTAAACAATTCCTCTGCAGAAGCTGGGTCTTGGCGAGTGCAACCACCGGAAGCCCGTTGTCCCAACAGCGAGGCATATTTGTGATAAACCTGATGCAAAGCCAGACCGTTGTCTACATCATAGAAAATCGCAAATGGCATATCAGAATCCCATGAGCTGGATTTATGATCTTTGGAGAGGAATTTAGGAGTGTAAAATCCTGTTGGAGTTTGTGACCAGTAAGACTTTGGAGGAGCTCCGGCACAAACTTTATTTTTGCGACGCAACTCAAAGTTCTCACGACCTGTAGAAACTTTTTTGTTCATAACAAGATAACCCTTGTCATAAACCCGCATCGTCTGAGCTGTAGGACCTTTCGCTGCACGATTCACCACGATCACGTAGCGGAAATCCTGCATCCAAGGTTTATCAAAAAAGTCTTGCTCAGAGAACGCGCCAAAGAAATGATCCTGCAAGCGTGGTGTTGTCTGCACTTCTGTTTGATAAGTTTCTTTGTATTCTGCGGAAGAATATTTGCAGTCGTTAAAGGCGTTCTTTACAGAACCCCAAAAAGACACTGCTGAGGCGTTATGGCTTACAAACAAAGCCATAACTATAACAGTTCCCTTAACCAATTTCATTTTTGCTCCTATTTTTAATAGATCCTTCGATAGAAGCAAAAATGTTGCCAAAATTTAAAGGGCGAGAAGGCTATTAATTCACTCACACCCACCCCTCCGTCCCCACAGATGGAAAAGAGACAAGAGGGGTTGTAAAATGTTCAATTCCTATCCCATAAGCTTGCGCAGAACGTAGTGGAGAATTCCTTCGTTCTTGTAGTATTCAATCTCCACAGCCGTATCAATACGCGAGCGCACCTTCAGACTGTCCCGCTGACCATTAGCACGAGTGATGATCACTTCAATATCCTGTTGTGGCTTCATACCACTGGCAATACCGGCAATATCAAAGGTCTCTGTACCATCGAGACCTAAAGTCTTACGATTGACTCCCTGAGGGAATTGCAAAGGCAACACACCCATTCCGATCAAATTCGAGCGGTGAATACGTTCAAAACTTTCCGCCAAAACCGCTTTCACTCCCAGCAATCGAGTTCCTTTAGCCGCCCAATCACGGGAAGACCCGGTTCCATATTCTTTTCCTGCCACAACCACCAACGGAACTTGAGCCGCTTGATACTTTATCGAAGCATCATAAATGGAAAGCACTTCACCGGAAGGAATATACTTAGTCATTCCGCCCTCCACTCCGGCCAGCATTTCATTTTTGATACGGATGTTGGCAAAGGTTCCTCTTACCATCACTTCATCATTGCCACGACGAGATCCATAAGAATTGAAATCTTCAGGACTCACACCTTTACTGATTAAATATCTTCCTGCTGGTGAATCTTTTTTGATACTGCCCGCAGGAGAAATATGATCCGTCGTGATCGAATCGCCCAATATAGCCAAAACGCGCGCACCACGGATATCATGCAAACCTTCAGGATTTTTTCTCATGCCGATAAAATAGGGAGGATTCTTTATATAAGAACTCTCTCCCCAAGAATAAGTCTGAGAAGACGTTGTTTGAATGGCTTTCCAATCATCCGTCCCGGCAAAGACATTGTTGTAACGACCCGAGAACATTTTTGTCTGAACAGTCTTATTAACGATGTCCTGAATCTCTTGATTGGAAGGCCAAATGTCCTTGAGATAAACCGGATGACCGGCAAAGTCCTCACCTAAAGGTTCATTCATGATATCGGCATTCATACTTCCTGCTAAGGCATACGCCACCACCAACATGGGAGAAGCCAGATAGTTGGCTTTAACATGAGGATTGATGCGGCCTTCGAAATTTCTGTTACCCGAGAGTACGGAAGCTACAACCAGATTTCCTTTTTCCACAGCTCCTGCTACCGGCGCGGGAAGAGGGCCAGAGTTTCCGATACATGTGGTACAACCATAACCTACAAGATTAAATCCAATTTGATCCAAATACTTTTGCAAACCGGAAGTTTCTAAATAGTCAGTCACCACTTGCGAGCCCGGAGCCAAAGAGGTTTTCACCCAAGGCTTCACTTTCAAACCTTTTTCTACAGCCTTCTTGGCAACCAAGCCGGCTCCCATCATCACAGAAGGATTGGACGTGTTCGTGCAGCTCGTGATAGCGGCAATCACCACGTCGCCATGACCAAGATTGTAAGAGGAATGCTCCACTGCAATCGAGAACTTTTCTTTCTTAGTGTGATTCGAGGCGACCTGAAAACCATCCGTCAGTTGATGTTGGAAATCATCATGAGCGCGGTTCAGAGAAACACGATCCTGGGGGCGCTTCGGCCCAGCCAAAGAAGGTTCCACAGTCGACAAATCCAACTGCAAAGTCTCATGGAAGAAATAATTCTTTTCATCCTCCTCAGAACGCCACAACCCCGACGCTTTAGCATAGGCTTCAACCAATGCCAAAGTGTCAGCATCGCGACCAGAAAGCCGCAGATATTTAAGAGTCTCATTATCAATAGGGAAGAAGCCGCAAGTAGCCCCATACTCCGGCGCCATATTGGCAATCGTCGCCCGATCAGCCAAAGACATTGAACTCAAGCCAGGACCATAGAACTCGACAAATTTACCAACGACGCCTTTTTTACGCAGCATCTGTGTGATCATCAGAACCAGATCGGTCGCGGTCGTGCCCTCTTTTAATTTTCCGTCGAGACGAAAGCCCACAACTTCGGGAATCAACATGCTGAGAGGCTGTCCTAGCATCACCGCTTCGGCTTCAATTCCCCCCACGCCCCAACCTAACACCGACAAACCATTCACCATCGTGGTGTGACTGTCAGTTCCGACCAGAGTGTCAGGGTAAGCATAAGTCTCTCCACCATCTTGCATCTGCCATATCGTTTTTCCGATGTACTCTAAATTCACTTGATGGCAAATGCCTGTTCCCGGTGGTACCACTTTGAAATTTTGAAAAGCCTCCTGGCCCCACTTAAGAAAAACATAGCGTTCGTGATTTCTGGAGAACTCCATTTTGACATTTTCTTCAAACGCAACAGGTGTGGCAAAGGAGTCCACCATCACCGAGTGATCAATAACCAGATCGACAGGCACCAATGGATTGATTTTTTTCGGATCCCCTCCGAGAGCTTTCATCGCATCTCTCATCGCCGCGAGATCCACAACCGCCGGCACACCGGTAAAATCTTGCATCAAAACACGCGCTGGGAAAAAAGAAATTTCCCTTAATAAAGAACTGGGATCTAAACTCAACAGAGATTCAATATCCTCTTTCGTTACATGCAAACCATTTTCGTGACGAAGAAGGTTTTCTAATAAAACCTTCAAAGACACAGGCAATCTGTGCAAATTCGGATGGTTTAACTTCCGCAGATTGAAAATCGTATACTTTTTTTGACCGACTTGAAGACTCTCTTTGGTTTTAAAACTGTCTTGAGATTGAATGTGCATGAAAGGCTCCTTTGCCCTTTCAATTCCACTCCCCTCGCAGGATTTTATCAAGCCAAAAAGCCCCAATTTGGGTCTTCACATCACTCACGCGCCCTTCGCGTACAGCCCGCATCAGTTCCTCAGGTTGCAACTCCACCACCTCTAAAAACTCACCATGATCCAAGGCCTGCTCTTTGAGAGTCAAATCCCGCGCGACATAGATATCAATGTGTTCATCTGAATACCCAATCACAGGATGGATTGTGGTCAAAAATTTCAGCTCTTCAGCCTCATAGCCAGTTTCTTCTTTTAACTCTCTTTTCGCGGTGATAAGGCTCTCTTCACCGCTATCGCGTTTACCGGCAGGGAACTCCAGAAAGACTTTCTTCAGAGCGTGACGATACTGCTGCAACATCACAATATTTCCATTCGGTAAAATCGGAATGATCATCGCAGCCCCGGGATGCAGGATGTATTCACGGAAATAAATACGACCATCCGGAGCCTGTACCTGATCCTGTTCGATACGCAAATAACGTCCTCGAAAAATTTGTTTTGAGGACAAAGTTTTTTCTTCTAAATGCTTCATATCATTAGCCTCTCACAGACTTACAAAATTGTCTCACATTAAAATTCCCGCCCTTTGTCTAAAATGTGTATAATCTCTTTAGATAGAGAATCTCTCTTAAAAAATTCTAATGTAAGCTGAATGAAAAATTGCATAGCTGATCAGGAGGATCTTCATGAGAACTTTGAATAAAGTGGGTCTCTTTTTGTCGACAATTCTAGCGGTCTCGGCCCTCTCAATTCCGGATGCCAATGCTCAAAGACGATTTGGCAGTCGCGGCCTCGGAGGAGATATGGCCCTGGGTATTGGCCTATCAACCGTTTCTGCGGGACAGGATGATCTCAATGGAGCGATTGACGACGCAGTCGATGCCGGCGCCAGTATCAAAAATCTCGGAAGTGCTTGGGAATTTTATGTGAACTGGTCTTATCGCTTCAGCGGCACGATCTACGCTTTCGTATTTCGTCCCTCTTATTTCATGCAAAAGACAGATGGCTCCAGTCCCAGCGGCAGCTACGATTATAATTTAACTGGCTACACAGTGTTCCCGATATTCCGCCTTTATCCTTTGGAAAACTCTTTTATCAAGTTCTACATGCAGACGGGCTTGGGCTATGGAAGCTTGAGCGGCGAGATCAAAGCTGCTGGTAAGAATTTGGAATTTAAAGGCAGCGCCTTTGGCGCCATGGGAGGCATCGGAGCTGAGTTCTGCTTCACAGCCGCTCATTGCCTCACTGTCGAAGGAAATCTGCGCTATATGCCGATCGAGCGCAACCTCACCACAGGGGGCAACTGTTCAACTGGATCTGATATTCCCGGCATCAGCCAATGCGGTGGCAGCAGCGAGGTCGAAAGAGGTGGATCTGACTTGAAGACGACAATGTCAGGCGTCCAAGGTCTTATTGGCTACACGATGAACTTCTAAAGCTCGAGTTTGAGACTTAAATTGCGAACTTATAAAAAGCTGAAGTTAGAAGTTAGAAGTTAGAAGTTAGAAGTTAGAAGTTAGAAGTTAGAAGTTAGAAAAATAACAACAAAAAGAGGTAGGAATTCCTACCTCTTTTTTTAGTTTCAATCACCAATTTATATTATTGATGCTTTACTTAATTACTTAGCCAAGCAGACAACTTCCAATTTAATAGGCTCTGCATTTGCTGCGATAGGGATATTCAATACAGCTGATCCGCCTTCTTGCACAGCTTGAACGATGTAAGACGTCTTATTCGTTGTGACGTCAGTAAAGTTGATCACTGCATAACCACCAGCATAAGCGATAAAACCCTTGGCAGTTGCAGCCGCCGTAGTAACGAACTCAGTGGAGTTGTCCTGTACAACAACTTCTTTTCTGAAAAGAGAACCACCGATGATTTCAGAAACTGTGCAGTTCAATGTTCCAGCCATTGCAGAAGCCGCAGAGAAGGTCATCGCGATTGCTGCTAAGATATTTTTTTTCATAGTTATCTCCCTTTATTTTTGGTTGAGTATTCAGGACACCCATAGCATGAACCTCTTTCACCCTAAAACTTCTTATTGTTTCTTTTGAAAATATGACAAGGCTTAAAACACATAACTTGTCGTCAAACGGAAGTCCCGGCCCGGCTCATAGATGGGGTTGATGCCATTTTGAACCTGATACGGGGTTCCCTGCGCCACATATTCCTTATCAAATATGTTCAGAATGTTGAAACCCACTCGCCATCTCTCATGAGGAGTCCAACTGATCCCGATATCGTGAATGTCGTAACCCGGCTGTTCCACACTTGTGCTTGGGACATCTGTCATTTTCAATACAACCAAGCTGTCCCAACTGATCAGCATGTTGGCATCGAGAAGGCGATAATCCACTCCCACCAAAAAACGGTCTCCAGATGAGCTTCCTTTATAAAAAGAACTGTACCCTAAAGGCTCATCGCCATACTCAGCCTTATTATGAGAATATCCGCCACGGACCGTGAAAACCTCATGGTTGTAGTTTATGGAAAGCTGAACACCTTGAGTTTTCAAATCCTCTTCCGCATTTGAGCGGGTCATCGCTCCTGTTGTGCGGCTGACGTTACTCTCAATCAGATCCTGTAAAACTGTCTGGTAATAAGCGACTCTCGCATCCCACCTCTGAGACTGCAGGCGTATCCCCACCTCCGCAGTTTCAGCCACTGTGCCCTTTAAATCGGAAGCGGTGGTGATGGACTGAACATTGCCCATCAAGAAAGCTTCCGTCGGAGTGGCTCCACGATAGGCTTGAGACCAAGAGGCATAACTGGAATAGATATCATTCCACAGATACTGAACTCGCACATTCGGGCTGTAGTGATGCATGGAGTATTGATTGCTCAAAGCATCTTCAAAATCATAATTATCAAAGCGCAGACCTGCCGAAAAAATCCATTTTTTAAAAGGTTGATATTGAGCCTGCGTGAACACACCTAAAATACGACCTTCCTCAAATGCTGAACCTGTACTGCGCACACCTTGTGATTTCTCCACATGGAAATCCGCACCCGCCGTGATTTGCACTGCCTCCGACACAGTCATGCGATTGGAAACTTCTCCTCCGTAGTTGATCGAGTCCGCATAAGAACTGGAAATATCTGTCGTCTGACGCAAATAGCTTTTGGATTGATATAATTCGGATTTGAGATGAACCCAAGGGCTCTCTGGAGTGTAGAGATGTTGAACTGTATAAGTTTCGCTTCCGAATTTTTGATCATTGGGAGGATTGAAAGGCAAGTCTCCAAAATGGGCTCTCAGAGAGCGACGAGCATTATCCTCCCTGAGGTTGGCTGCCACTGACATCTTCTGATGCGAAGAAGGTGTGTAAGTGACCTTTGCTAATCCACTCTGTGGCTTGCCCGCTGTATAGGGAACTGCATCGCCACCACCACCTCATGAATGAGGTCCGAGGCATGGGGACCGA
>JBCECD010000041.1:0-4065 GCA_039206745.1 Bdellovibrio sp.
TGCCGGTCCTTATCAGGGCTTGAAAGTTCAAGAGGCTCGCAAGAAAATTCTCGAAGATCTCAAAGCGCAAAATCTGCTCGAAAAAGAAGAGCCGCATGTCCACTCTGTAGGCCACTGCTCTCGTTCAGGCGCTGTGGTGGAACCGTTCCTGTCTGAACAGTGGTTTGTGAAAATGGAACAATTGGCGGCGCCGGCCATGCGCGTGGTGGAAAGCGGAACCATTCGCTTTGAACCGGAGTCATGGACCAAGGTGTATCTGCACTGGTTGAGTAATATCGAAGACTGGTGTATCTCCCGTCAGCTGTGGTGGGGCCATCGCATTCCTGTGTGGACTTGCGCTCAATGTGGTCACCACAACGTGAGCGAAACAGATACGACTTCCTGTGAGAAGTGCTCCAGCACAAATCTCAAACAGGACGAAGATGTTTTGGATACTTGGTTCAGCTCTGCTCTTTGGCCCTTCTCCACGATGGGCTGGCCGCAAGAGACTGAAACTTTGAAGACGTTCTATCCCACAAATTACCTGGTAACCGGCCACGATATCATCTTCTTCTGGGTTGCCCGCATGATTATGATGGGTCTGGAGTTCAAACGGGATGTCCCGTTCCGCACGGTTTACATTCATGGCTTGGTTCGCGACTCGCAAGGACGTAAGATGTCCAAGTCTTTGGGCAACTCTGTGGATCCTGTGGATATGATTGACAAGCACGGGGCCGATGCTTTGCGCTTTTCTTTGGCAGCTCATCTTTATTCTGGAAAAGATCTGAAGTTCAGTGAACAACGACTCGAAGGCTACCGCAATTTCATGAATAAGATCTGGAATGCGGCCCGCTTCACTTTGTCCAACTTATCTGATTTCAAAGTGCCGGCTGAGGGCATGAAAGCTCTGCCGAACAAAGGTCACATCAGTGTCTTTGATCAGTGGATCATCACCAAATTAGCAGAGGTGACTAAAACTGTTGAAGAGGCGATGGAGTCCGAAAGATTCTCTGATGCCGCCACAGCCTTGTATCAGTTCATCTGGAATCAGTTCTGCGACTGGTACATCGAATTCACAAAACCTATTCTCAGCGGCAGCAATTCAGAAGAGAAGGCCGCGACACAGTTGGTGATCGCTCAGGTTTTGAATCGTATCACTCGCCTGCTGCATCCATTCACTCCTTTCATTTCAGAGGAAATCTATCAGAAGCTGCCTTTGCGCAAAGAAGCCTGCATTATTGACGAGTATCCTAATACTCGTAATGACCGTGAATTCTTAAGCTTAGGCTCACCACAAGCAGCTTTTGAAATTGATGTTGTGAAGGAAACGATTTCCGCAATCCGCAATATTCGCGGCGAAAATCGCATCAGTCCCGGGCAGAAGATCAACGTTCGCCTGGGAGTCACGGATGCGAATGTTCAGAAAATTCTCGGTAACAATCGCACCGCGATTTTAACCATGGGAAGAATTGAAGATCTGACGATTGGCGAAGAGGGCAGCTTGATGAAGTGTGCCGTAGCTCCCGTGGTCGTCGGTGACGCCAGCGTGAAGGTCATCATTCCACTGGAAGGACTGGTGGATTTCGATGAAGAAGTAAAACGCATTCACAAGATCTTGGAAAAGCTACAGAAGGATATTTCAACTCTGAATGCCAAGCTTTCTAACGAGAAATTTTTAGCCAATGCCGATGAAGATGTTGTCGCCACAGACAAAGCCCTTCTGGCTCAGTCTAAAATCCAAATGGAGTCTCTCAAAGACGCCTTGACTCGTTTTCAGTAGATATTTTTAAAAGCGCGTAACGAAATGATCACGTCCGAGATGCACCGAAGAAAGACGCGGAGGGGCCTTCCCTCCTCCGTCTCAATCAATACTCTTAAGCTGCGTTACGAACTTGAACTTGGTTCAAAAGATCTTGAGCAATTTTATCCAAAGGAAGAACTTTATCCGTGGCGTTCAAAGCCACAGCTGCCGCCGGCATTCCATACACCACACAGGTTTCTTCATTCTGCGCCACTGTGTAGGCTCCCGCATTTTTCATTTCCAAAAGCCCTTCGGCGCCGTCTTTGCCCATACCGGTCAAAACCACTCCCAAGGCATTTTTTCCCACGTATTTTGCCACGGACTTCATCAAATAATCTGCTGCTGGGCGCACGCTGTGCAAAGCCGGTCCTTGGTGCAATTTCACATAGTAAAAGGCGCCACTGCGGGTGATCTCCATATGATAGTTCCCCGGCGCAATCAGCACCCGCCCTGGAACAACCTGATCTCCCTCAGCCGCTTCCTTTACTTCGAAAGGAAACATATTATTCAAATTTTCAGCAAAGGACTTGGTGAATCCCGGGGGCATATGTTGCACCACCAAAGTTCCCGGAATATCCGCTGGCATCCCACTCAAGAAGACCTTAAGAGCCTCTGTTCCGCCTGTTGACGAAGCCACCGCAATCAATTGATGCGTGGTTCGGGCCAACGATGTGGGATTGATCTTCGCCACAGGACTTGAGGGCATAGCCAGTTTTTTAATCGGATTGATCCGAGCTCGTGCCACCACTTTGACTTTTTCAATGATCGTTTGAGATAGAGACTCCAAACTTTGGCTGACGTCGATAGAAGGCTTTTCGAGAATTTCGATAGCACCCGCCTCGAGAGCACGCAAGTAGGTTTCCGAACCCGTCTTCGCCAAGCTGGAGAAGATCACAGTGCGAGTGGGAAAATGCTGCATGACTTTTTCCAGGAAGCTGATGCCATCCATACGCGGCATCTCCACATCCAAAGTCATCACATCCGGTTTTAAAGCCACCAGTTTATCTCGAGCGATATAAGGGTCGGAGGCTGTGCCGACCACCTCAATCTCAGAGCTGGAGCTGAATATCTTCTCCAACAATTTACGAATCACCGCCGAGTCATCAACAATCAAAACGCGAATTTTTTGGGCCATGGCCGTTTGCTCCTAAATCTTTTGGTATACAGCTCGTGAAAGAGGTTTCAAATGTGGATTCTTAACGTTTCCCGACTCCGAGTGCCCGAGAATCAAATATCCTCCAGGTGCCAGACAGTCAGTCAAGTTGGCAATCACTTTTTTTGTCGTCTCTTCATCAAAATAAATCAAAACATTGCGACAGAAAATCACATGAAACTTATGCTGAAATTCATACTTGGGATTCATGAGATTAAAAGGGGCAAAACGGATCATCTTATGGATTTGATCCCGAGCACGCCAGTACTCATCCCCTTTCACTTTGACCTTTTCAAAATATTTCTGTCTTTGCGCCGGAGGCAAACCCTGCATCTCCCGCTCTTCATAAACACCGGCGGAAGCCTTCTTGAGAACCTGCAAGTCAATGTCGGTAGCGAGCAAACGCACCTTCGACTGCTGATCCCCCAAAGCTTCACAGGCCGTCATCACAATCGTGTAAGGCTCTTGCCCGGTGCTGGCCGCAGAACACCATATTCTGACGTCAGAACCAAATTTTTTCGCCAACTCTGGCAGAACTCCCGCTAAAAAGTCGAAGTGGTTCGATTCGCGGTAAAACGAAGTCATATTCGTGGTCAGGGCTGAAATAAACTCTGACGTCAATTCTGTTCCGCCTCGATCGATAAGAGTCCAATACTCTTCGTAGGACTTCAAGGAGTGACGGCGCAAAAGCTTCACAATACGATTTCTGATCAAAGCATGATTTTTAGGAGTCAGGGGAAGATCCACCCCCGCCAGGTCATACATTCTTTCAGCAAATTTGGTGAACATCGCATCCGACAACTTAATCTCTTCAAAATCATAAAGAGATCCCACCAATTCATTTTTTTTAGCTGCCGTCATGCCGCTCTCTCCTTGCCTTTCATAGCATTATTTAACAGAGCTCCTGGCTCCAAGATCAGAACTGTACGTCCGTCTCCCAGGATCGCCGCACCCGCTACTTCAGGAATGTCCTGTCCCATAGAGATCGGCTTCACCACTACCTGAGCTTGCCCTAAAACATCGTCTACAGGGAAAGCCATTTGGCCGGTCATCGACTCGATGATGACTAACATGGTCTCTTCACGGCGTGAGCTCAATGAACTTTCTTTTCTCTGCGCGAGTTGCTGATCTC
>JBCECD010000041.1:4075-9129 GCA_039206745.1 Bdellovibrio sp.
CCCACGCACATTGGCCACTTTTCCAGCACCAGAAATACTAGTGTAGTCTTTAGGAAGTACACGAACAATTTCGCGGATCGAATGGATCGGCAGAATATATCTCGCCCCATCCAATGCGACAATAATACCATCGGTGATCGCAGTGCTGAGGGGGATCGTCAAACGGAAGGTGGAGCCCTGTCCGGTTTTGGAAAAGATATTGATCTTTCCATTGATCTTGTCGAGATTGGACTTCACAACATCCAGCCCCACACCTCGTCCTGACAAGTCTGAAATTTTATCCGCGGTCGAGAAGCCCGCATTGAAAATAAATTGAAAAACCTGCTCGTCAGGAATGCTAGCAGGATCCACTCCCGTCGGAACCAGACCTCTTTCAATGGCTTTGTTCAAAACCTTTTCACGATTGATACCGCCACCGTCATCCGAGATGTCGATGATAACATTTCCGCCTGATTGTTTTGCTGAAACCGTGACCTTCGCAGTCACCGGCTTACCGCGCTCGAGACGGACTTCTCTTTTTTCCACACCGTGGTCCATGGAATTTCTCACCAAGTGAACCAGAGGGTCACCCAGCAACTCAAACACGGTTCTTTCCACCTCGGTCTCTTCACCGATCAACTGCAAATCCACCGGCTTGTCGAGACTGATAGAAACGTCACGCACGATCCTTTGAATTTTAATGAACATGGATTTTAACGGCGTCATGCGAATACTCAGAGTCTTTTCATAAAGCTCTCGCACACCTTTATCTAATTGATCTACAATGGCTTCCAGACGCAGGTTCACACCGCTGCGAACTGTCTCGTCATGTACCAGCTGATTCTTTAAAACCACCAGCTCACCGACAGCGTCCAAAACGGAATCAACCCGTCCTGTATCCACTTTAATAATGCTGGTCGCGGCTTTGTTACCTGCGGCCTTCGCAGCATTGCTCTCAGAAGAAGCCGAGGCCGAAGCCGGCGCTGGCGCACTGGGCTTCGCCACAGGAGGTGGTGGCGGAGGCGGAGCCGCAGCTTTGGGCTCCTCCGAAACGATTTTCAAAGCAGGAGCCGGAGCTGCTGCAACCGGTTTGCTTTTTTCCGCAGCTTCTTGAGCATGGAATTCAGCTTGATCTTCAGGGGATAATTGAGAAAGCAATTCAGCCAAGAGTTCGTGATTGGTGACATCGTCTGCTGATTCTTCAGAGGCTTCAGGCGCAGAAGACGCTTCTGCCGTGGCAAAGAAGTCATCGGGCACAGTTTCTTTTACTTCTTCTGCCGGCGGAGGAGCTGCTGCCGCCTTATTATGCGATGAAGTTTTTCCTGAAAGCTCTTCGGTCACAGCAATCAGTTGCGCGACCAAAGCTGACGTATCCCAGTTTCCGCCTTGTCCCTGCTGCAAAGAACTGACACGGTTCTTCAGTTCGTCACCTGATTTTAAAAGCAAGGAGATGACATTGGAATTTACCAACTCAGGACGAGAGCGTAAAAGATCCAAAAGATCTTCCATCACATGGGCGAATTTGGAGAGGTCCGTTAAACCCACAGCCGCCGCACCACCTTTCACGGAGTGGGCTACGCGAAATATGTCCGTCAAATCTTTTGCCGGGTCAGAGCTGTTCTCCAGTCTCATCATGTACTCTTCGTACTGCTCCAGCATAAATGCAGATTCATTCAAGAAGTCCATCTGCAATTCTTCGAAAAAGGCATTATCACTGCTCATGTCAGCTCCATCTGTCGTCAATCCAGGTTGTTCCCGATTTACAACGACTTATCGGTGGCTTATCAAAAATACTAGCTACCTCCTTAGTCCAGATAACATTAAATTCCAGCGAGGATTGATCAGCTCAGAGCCGACCTCAAATCTGCAAGCTCTTGTCTCAAATCACGACACAAATAAGGGGATATATTATTTTTATTTAAGGTCCCGAGAAAGAGCTTAAGTGTTAGGGGGATTTTCTCGAAAAGAAGGGGGATTGGATTTACGTATAGACTTTTATAGATTTAGATTTGAAAGGTGAGTGACCATGAGTGATGTAACCAAAGCAAAACCGGGACAGTATCTGACTTTCCAATTAATGGCCGAGCAATATGGTGTTGCCATCGAAACCGTGAGAGAAATCAATCAATTCGGTGAAATCACCCCTGTGCCTCGCACTCCGGACTATGTAAAAGGAGTGATGAATCTGCGCGGTAAGATTATTCCCGTAGTAAATTTAAGAATTAAATTCGGTATGCATGCGCAAGACACGACTCGCGATACCTGTATCATCGTGATCGACACCGCCATTGGTCAAGTCGGCATGATCGTCGACTCTGTAAAAGAAGTGGTGGACTTGCAAGAGTCTCAAATCGAACCTTCTCCCGTATTAGGCAATGAACATGCGATGTCTTTTGTACGAGGTATGGGTAAAGTCGATAATAAAGTGGTGATCTTGGTGGATATCGTATCCGCCTTCTCTCAAGATCAAATGGGACAAATCGCCAGCTTTTCTCGCTCTCAACAAGAAGACGCGAAAGCCGCTTAATTTTTCTGATCAAATTGATTTTAATAAACCCTCTTCTGCGAAAGAAGAGGGTTTTCTTTTTTGAAACCAAAGACTGAGCTGGCAAAGGGGGTTGCAGGGGTTGCGACGAAGACGTCCTCCTTACAGCGCACTAGCCCACGGACTGACCGAGCAACGAAGTCCCAGTCATTTTTACGCCCCTACAGATAGACCTATCTATATAAGAGAACAACTTGTTTCAACAATAGCACCAGCGTCCACACGATGCTTACGATACAACTCCAGAGCTGTGTAAGCACTCTGACCAAATTCGCCGTGAACACCCAAACTTTTCACTCGAAGTGGAATCCCGGCCTGGACTCAAGCATGGGTCAACAATTGACCCAGTCCTCCCAGAACCTGATGATCTTCGACCGTAACCAGGCGGCCCTCTGATTTTTTCAAAGCTCCACGTAAAGTTTCAACATCAATATGATTGACGCAGGCAATATTCACCACCACCGCACCCCAACCTTTGCTCTCGAGATCTCCAGCAGCCTGTAGAGCCTGTCCCACCAAAGAGCCTGTTGTGGCAATCACAACACTTTGTTTTTTCTGAGCCGACGTATCAGCAACCACTTGCGCTTTCTGCAAAGAGTAGCTCGTGCCGGGAGCAAATGATTTCGGGAAATTTTCACGCCCCAGGAAAAACACAGAAGAGGGAGGAACCTGCCCCACCTTGCGAGCCTGCGCGAATTTTTCAATCACTTGAGTCACCAAGGCATCCGCCTCTTCACTGCATGAAAGATTGTAGACATCCACATGTGGAATTGAAGAAGTCATGGCCATATAACTCAAAGCCTGGTGAGAGGCACCGTCCGCAGCATCCTGGAAACCCGTGTGCGAAAAGATCGCAATAACCGGCGCTTCAGAAAGAGCTCCCATCGTCAAAGGCAAAGCTCCCTTGGTCACACCAAACTGCGCGAAGGTATCAACCACTGGAATATAACCCAGTTTCGACAGCCCTGCCGCCGTGGAAATCATATTGCTTTCAGCAACACCCACATCAAAGGAATCCTGGGGAAACTCTTTGCGGAATCCCGCCACACCCGTTGAACCTGGCAAATCTGAAGTCACACTCACCACCGGCAAGCCGGCTTTGCGCGCACGAATCAAAGCTGCGGAAACTCCTGTTTGAATTTTCTCGCCACTGTCTTTCAAGCCCTTGGCTTTGATCTCCGCCTCTTGTTGAGTCAACTCTTGAATCCAAGTCTGAAATTCTGAAGCAAAACTATCGCTGCCCAAGATCTCTGTCAGAAAAGCTGGCAATTCAGCCGGGCCTTTTAAAGGGAAACCATGCCCCCCACTCGCCGACTCGGCCGTCTTTTTCGTACCAATGCCCTTGATAGTTTTGGCATGAATCACAACCGGAACTTGAGGTTGCTTGCGGGCTGCTTCAACAGCTTGAGTGAGACACTCATAACACTTCTGTAAATTATTTCCCTCTTCCAAAGACAAAACATTCCAACCCAAATCTTTCAAAGACTGGAAAGTCGGCGCCATGGAGAAAGACTCGGCATCAATACGACCTGACAACTTGGTGTTGTTGTCACTGATAATCAAAACATAGGGAGCTAATTTGCCAGACCGAGCCAGACCTGGAATCGCAGCGAAAGCTTCCTTGGCCTCGCCTTCCATGCAGGCTCCGTCGGAAATTGTCGTGATTGTCACTCGACCTTGACCTGATAGTGCCTCACCCATCGCCAAACCTTGCGTCTGCGGGAAAGCAGATCCCAAAGGACCATTGGAAATGAAAACACCCTCTGGAAAGCAATGAACCTCTCCGTGCCCCGTCAAACCACTGTCAATCGAGCGAAACTTTTTTAAGCTCTCTAAAGAAAGACCTGCCATACCGTAGTTGGCCTTCAAAGCATACAAACCATTTTCACAGTGACCGGCATCATTCACGACATGAAAGAGTTCATACCATTGCTTTTTCTCTCGTGCTGCCACATCGAAAATATAACCATGCAAAGCTGACATCAACTCCGCCAAAGCCGCTGGTCCACCATAATGGCAGGCCGCTCCGCCCAATACCGCATTCATATCCATCAATGCCACCAAGGCCCGCGTGGCCTTCGGATCCGCAACGGAGATCTGCCGTCCATCAGACGTTTTGACGAAAGTTTTAAATTGAGGTTCCCGTGTGGGATTTCCAGCCAGTTTTGTTTTGATTTGAATAGGTTCTGTCATAGGATAGGTTTTACTCTGGATGGTTCAAGGGGTAAAGGGAAGTGCGGCACTTGCCGGGAGCGTTAAAGATGGAAAAACTGTATTCACATACAATCCGCGATTTAATAAAAGTGGAATTGCATCGCCATTTGGACTGCTCGGTGCGTTGGAGCACTCTTATAGAGCTCGCACCCCAGGTGGGACTCACTCTTCCTCCTTCTACCAAAGAGCAAAAAGAACAGTTTCTTATTCAAGAACCCCTGCGCGATCTGCAATCTGTCCTGCAAAAGTTCATGTGCGCACAAAAGGTCTTGGCCAGCGAAGAGATCCTCACTCGCATCGCTTACGAAGCCTGTGA
>JBCECD010000041.1:9139-12304 GCA_039206745.1 Bdellovibrio sp.
TTCTGGAGCTGCGCTACTCACCCACTTTCATCGCTGATGGACACCCCAATTTAAATTTCGAAAAAATTCACAGCGCTTTCTGCCGTGGCATTGAAAAAGCTAAAAAAGCATTTCCTCTTGCCGTCGGCTTGATTTGCATCATTCAGAGAGTCAAACCTCTGCGGACGGCGGAAGAAGTTGTCTCCTTTGCCATTGATCACAAAGACAGTTTCATCGCTCTGGACTTGGCTGACAACGAAGAGGGCTTTGATCCCAAACCCTTTGCTCCTCTTTTTATGCGCGCTAAAAAAGCAGGACTGCGCATCACCGTTCACTCTGGTGAAGTGCCCTCGCCGACCTCGGCACAATGGGTTCGTGACAGCATCGAAATTTTAGGTGCGGAAAGAATTGGCCATGGCATTCAGATCATTCGCGATCCTGAAGTTCTCTCCTTTGTGCAAAAAAGAAAGATCCCTTTGGAAGTTTGCCCTCTCAGCAACTACCTCACTCAGAGTTTTAAAACTCACGAAGAGCATCCTATCCACCAGCTTCTACAGGCGGGAGTTCTCGTCACCATCAACTCCGATGATCCAGGCATGTTTGCTTCAACCTTGAGCGATGACTACGATATTCTTCACCGAACTCATGACTTCACACGCGCTGATTTTCAACACTGCAATCAAACCGCCTATGAAGTCAGCTTCCTGAGTGAAAAGGAAAAGTCCCCGTTTCGCGGAGACTTTTTCCCAAATCTATAAATCACAGACACTTACTTTCCACCAGGAAATGGCAGCACCCACCAGATCGAGTCACCAAAGGCCCGCACCAGTTATGCAATTTTAAAAATACTTGCGAAAGCCCTGCCAGCACGCTTGATAGTCTTCCTGCAAAAAGTCTTTTTGCAGGGCAAAGTCCGTAAGCATATAAGGTGCTCGACACTCAAACATGAAAGCCATGGTGTCCTGCAATTTGTGCGGGGCTAGTGCCGCCTCACTGGCTTTCTCAAAAGACTCGCTGTCAGGTCCATGCGCCGAATAGAAGTTGTGCAGACTGCCTCCGCCCGGCCTAAATCCACCTGCAGTCTTGGCGTCATACACACCGTAAATCAAACCCATGTACTCACTCATGCAATTGCGATGGAAATACGGAGGACGGAAGGTGTGCTCCGCCACCATCCAACGCGGAGGGAAGATGGCAAAATCCACATTGCCTACGCCCGGAGTATCGCTCGGCGAAGTCAGGACCGTGAAAATAGAAGGATCTGGATGATCATAACTGACCGTGTTCATCGCGTTGAACTTGCGCAAATCATATTTAAAGGGAACATAGTTTCCATGCCAAGCCACGACATCGAGAGGTGAGTGGCTCATCTCCGCCACCCACAACTCACCGTTGAACTTACCAATCAGCTCACAAGGAGTGTCTTTTTCCTCATAAGCCGCCACCGGCGTGAGGAAGTGCCGACGATGAGCCAAACCATTGGCACCAATCGGTCCCAACTCTGGCAAGCGAAAAGGGCTGCCAAAGTTTTCACCGACATACCCCGAGCATGTTCCCACTTGAGTACTCAAAGGATTGATCTGAAACTTCATGCCGCGCGGAACTTGCGCGATCTCGCCAGGTTCCACGCCCATCACACCCAGCTCCGTCTTGATTTGCACCGCGCCTCTTTGCGGAATAAAGAGAAAATCGCCATCCGCATTCATCATATAACGCGAACCCATCGTCTGATTGAACGAGTACAGATGCACATGAATGCCTCGCTGCTCATAGCTGGAGCCATTGCCGCAAACAGTGCGCACACCTTCCAGGAAAGAGCCCGCAACATCCGGCATTGCATTCCAACGCATCTGATTGGGATTGATATGCGTGGGTCTAAGGAAAGTTTTTTTCGTCAACTCCGCCAAAGGACGAAACGCCTTGTGCATCACCGAAGGACGAATTTTATAAAGCCATGTGTACAAGTTGTGACTGCGTGGAGCTGTGAAAGCAGATCCACTCAGTTGTTCCGCATAAAGTCCACAGGGAGCCTTTTGCGGAGAATTTTGATCGACAGGCAAAGCTCCAGGACGAGCTTCTGATGAGAAATGATTTCCGAAACCGGATAAGTATTTTGTTTCCATGATCTCAGCTAATCAGCATGCCCCAGCTGAAGTCAAGAATCTCAGGAGTGAGTTTGTCTCTCTAGCACCAACGACACCTCAAAAACCGATCCAACCTGCGGTTGAGATGCCAACAGACGCACATCGCCGCCCATCAAACGCGCCAATTCCCGGGAAATCACCAATCCCAAGCCCGTTCCGCCAAAACGCAAAGCCGTCGATGTGTCCGCCTGCGAAAAGGGATGAAAAAGTCGATGCATCTCCATATGCGAAAGCCCAATGCCCGTGTCTTCAATCAAAAAAATCACTTTGATAAAACGCCCTACCGCCACATTGTCCACAATCTGTGTGCGCAAACGCACAGAACCTTGGGAAGTGAATTTAATGGCATTCCCCAGCAGATTGGCAAGGATCTGTTTGATCCGCAGAGAATCGGAGCTGAGACTCACATCATCTACCAACTCATCTACTTTCAAAATAATACCCCCCTCTTTCGCCCGCAATTCCATGTCTTCGCGAATCTCCTGCAAAAGAGATCTTAAAGAAAAAGTCTGATGGTCCAACTTAAACTGTTTGGCTTCGATGCGAGAATAATCCAAGAGATCATCCACTAAACGCATCACCGATTCACCATTGCGAACAATGGCGGCCAAGAAGTTTCTGCGCTCCTCCTCACTGGCCGGCTCCTGGGAAAGCAAATCAGCAAAGCCCAACACCGCTCCTAAAGGAGTGCGTATTTCATGAGAGATTTTAGCTAAAAACTGTACATCTCGGGAGGCCTCTCCCACCTCTGCTTGAAGGGATCTGTCCATACAACTTCCTTTTGATTCGCGAAAGGGATCCTACGGACGTGCAGAAGAATGATCGCATAAATAATCGAATCTTTGACACTGTTTAACACAACCCGAGGTGTATTTTCAATTCAAACAAAACAGAATAAGTTGTTGTAATGAAACCGGGTAAGAATCACCCGATTGAATCAATCGGAGTCCTTGCCATCTTACACGGAATTTAACATGCGGACAGTTGGAGGCCCTTTTATGCGCGATTTTTATCCTGAAATTGAACCCTTGAATAAGGGGAT
>JBCECD010000042.1:0-9594 GCA_039206745.1 Bdellovibrio sp.
AAGTTTGGGCTTCTTTGCCAACTGAGATGCGACGAAAATTCAGTATGGACTCTTTATACCGAAACTCGTTTTCAATGAACCACTGCTCAAGTTGGTATATCACTTACCGTGGTCGACGTGCTCTCTGCCATTGCACAGGGATGGCTCACTAGAGTGATTGTTCCAAAACTTGGTGAGTATAAGACAGTTTTATATGGGACCTTTGGTTAACCAGAGCTACAAGGGACTTTGGTCAACTTAACAAGTTTAGGGGCTATCATCACACCTTTGGCCACAACGTGGCTCTTTTCAAAGTTTACTGCGACCCCAGAGGAGCTTATATTCCTGGCGCCCCGTATTTTTTTGGAGCGCTTATAGCTTTTATTTCCTGGCTGGTTATAATGCGTGAAAAGTCGTCTCAGAAAAAGATTTGAAAACTCATCTTATTTTCTCACTAGTCTTTCAAATGAGTTTCTTTTTTACTCTCAAGACGCCTGTGTTAATCTTAAAGATAACAAGGAGGCTTCTATTTATCCCGGCGAACGCTTTAACAGCATCACCCACCTTGTCGGAGCGGTTTTTTCCGTTGCGGGAGCCTCTGTACTGGTCACACTCGCCACTGTTCACGGCGATATGTGGAAAATAGTCGGTGCCAGCGTTTATGGAGGAATGCTCGTTCTTCTTTATACAGTCTCCACGCTCTATCACAGTGTACAGGGGCGCGCGAAAAAAGTTCTGCAAAAGTTAGATCACATTTCTATCTATCTGTTGATTGCCGGAACCTACACACCTTTTACATTGATTACTCTGCGCGGACCTTGGGGTTGGTGGCTGTTTGGTATTAATTGGTCTTTAGCGGCGATTGGTATTATCTACGAGCTCACTATGGCTCACAAGACACGCATTCCCTCTTTGATTATCTATGTTTTAATGGGATGGCTTGTGCTCGTCGCTTTAAAACCTTTGACCGAAGCCCTGCCCATGGCGGGTTTGGCGTGGTTGAGTTTAGGTGGTATTCTCTATACTGGAGGCATTGGCTTTTTTCTCTATGATGAAAAGGTCCGTCACTTCCACGGCATCTGGCATCTGTTTGTTTTAGGTGGCAGTGCCTGTCAGTATTTCTGCATTCTCTTTTATCTCATTTGAAAAACCGGAGCTGCGTGTGAAAGAGCAACTGGCAACACTTCTCTCGCAATCATCTCCTCGCAGTCTGCAAGAAAGTATTTCCGCACACGCCTGTGTTGCCCTGATCTTACGAGGAAAAGACTGGCCAGTGATGGAACTCGGCTTTATCCAAAGAGCTCATGACCCCCAGGACCGCTGGTCAGGACAGTTGGCTTTTCCAGGCGGACGCCGGGAAGAGTCTGATCCCTCTGATATCGCTGCCGCTCTCCGAGAAACCTCGGAGGAAGTGGGCATCCATCTTTCCGTTCAGGATTTAGCAGGACGCCTCGATGATATTCAGGCACGCAAAGCCGGGTCTCTGTTGGATTTTTATATTCGTCCTTTTGTTTTCCATACCGAGCAGGAACATGCCGTGAAACTTGATGCCACCGAAGTCGCGGATTTTTTCTGGGTGCCTGTTAAAGAGCTCATCAATCCCGCAAGAAAAACCCAATACACTCTGCACAGAGAATCGGATCTGGTGAGCCTACCCGCTTTGTACTTGGACCGTGAGCCTCCACTATGGGGGCTGACATATATGATGGTGTTGGATCTTTTACAGCGGCTTCGTTTAATCACAGATTGAAGCCGCGCGAATATTCGAGAAAGATATCCTCTCTCGATCCGATCTTATAATTATCGCATATCTATAATAGAGAGAAGACCGTCGACAAGCTCAGGGTTGTACTCTCAGTGCGCAGATTTTCCGGATAGTAATTCAGATATGAAGAGACATAGATATCACGAGAGAACGCATAGCCAGCACCCAGACGACCTGAGATCATTTTGTTCAACATATCGTATTCGTTAGAACGAGCGCGAGGATTGACAAAAGAGAACGCCACTGATGTGTAAGCACTGACTTTATCACTGAAGTTGTACTTGATCTGAGGATAAAGACCTATTTTGTAACGGCTGGCACTGCCATCTGCTTTTTCGTAATCACGATTGTAGAGATAGTAATCAAACTCAGCCTCCACGCCTGTTGCAAAACCAGAAGCACCGAAGTTGTAAATCAATGAAGTGTCATATCCCAGAGATCCATATTGACCGACGTCGATATAATTAGGAACTGTTGTTACAGATCCCTTTACAGAGTTGCGCATTTGAAGCTCGTTAAGACGACTGCTCAAATCATAGCTGAGGAACGGGTTTTTAACATCCACTCGCTCTGTTCCATGAAAAGGAGTCAGTGCCGTGATACCTGTTCCCAAACTCACCGTACTACGACCATCCAAACGATAACGACCACTGATCGCGCCACCTAAAGACGTGTCATAAACACCGATAGAGCCATCTGGATTAGGTTGCTTTTTGTTAGAAAGATCACCGATCGGGGGACCTGCATAAGATAAAGAGAACTTCATGGAATAACGAGAAAGAGAACCCGCTTCCGCTCTGAGCTTAGCGTCTGTGATTTCCTTATCATCTTCAAATTTTTTATTAGGCAGAACCTCACCCATCTTCAAAGTAGACTCTTGCGTGACAGCGGCTTGCTCAGAGGGGGAGACTTTTATTTGACTTCGTGACTCCTGGGCATGAAGTCCTTCAGTAAGAAATATTAAAGCACATAACAAAATCCCAGATCGCATACTCTTCCCCCGTTCAGGAGCTCGGTTTTAACCGGGAGAGCCTTAAAAATAAAGTTATGCTTTTAATAAGAAGACCTCTTGAAGTTTTTTCAACGGCCCTGACGCAATTCGAACAAAACTCGCGGGATCAACTCCACAACATCAGAGGCCATCATGGAAAGAGAATCCAGTCCTTCCTCCACCCACACTTCAGCTGTTTTACCGTGAACATAAGCTCCTAATAAAGTCGAACGCAAAGACGACAGTCCCTGCGCACGAAAAGCCGTGAGGATTCCCGCCAAAACATCCCCAGTTCCCGCCTTAGCCAAAGCTGAATTTCCTGTTTTGTTTATATAAATACGTTGCTCTCGCATCATCAACGTCCGATGGCCCTTTAGCAGAACCACACAACCCATGTGAATATGAGCCTTCTTCAAGGCCTCATCGCGATTTCGGTTTACTTCTTCCACAGAGATTCCCAGACAGCGCGCCAGCTCTCCCGCATGGGGCGTGGCAATCCAATCTCGAGGTAAAGGAAAGAGTTGAAATTGAGCGCAAACAGTCAAGGCATCCGCATCGATGACGACATCGGAAGTGCCGCTCTTTTTTAAATACTCAATCATGGCAGCCGTATCTTCGTTCACACCAAAACCGGGACCGATTAAAACCGCCTTGTAGTTCAAATCCTGCAACTTTGTTTTATTCAGATCACAGGGAAGAAAATCAGGGTGCTCAGATGAAATAAACGGGATGTTCTTTTGCGCTAAAATCACATAGCCACTGCCCGCTCTAGCGGCGGCCCGGGCCGCTAAAATACCCGCACCCGGATATTCAGAACTTCCAGCCAGAATAAGACTTCGCCCTCGCGAAGCCTTGTTGTCAGAGGAGTGAATGCGAGGCAAAAGCCGCCTCGCTCCCGATTCAGTTAAACAGTATTTTTTAGTATTCACCTTTAAGAGTACACGACAAAACATTGTCCAATGTAAAGCCCGAAGTGTTCTGCAAAGGCCCAAAATGATTGTAAGAGCGACTTCCCATGTGTGGAGTCACACAGCGCTCAGCTGGAGCCTTTAAACTTCCATTAGAATTGACGTTGGCAGGGTGAGTGTTTCCCGAGCCTGTTGTATTCACTTGCACACTGAACATTCCCGCCACTTTAGCAGCACCACAGAATGCATTGAAAGTCTGCAAAGAACTTCCCAAAACACGGATCAACTCCGCCTGACTGGCATTGGTGGCAATAGTGCATTTAGGATAGAGCACATTCCACTCACGAATGCAGGCCTGCACGTTACCGCCTGAGTCTGGTGTGAATTGAAACAAGCCGATATTCAATCGAGACACCGCAGGTTGGGCCGGATCTTCATAAAAATTCACACCTGCCGGGCGACGATAATCAGACGGAGCGTATTTATTAGCCACAGTCTGAGCTTTTGAAGTGTCAGCCGTCGTCAATGACTCCATATAAGACAGACACATCATAAATTTGGACCATAATTTAGAGGCTTTCACATAGCCTTCACGCTCTCCGTTCAGGGCCTGACGACGATAAGTATTCATCGTCGTGGCAAAGGTGTTGATCTTTGTAATTGTCGCCGCCGAAGGGACATTTTTTCCTGCCAAAGTGGTGTTCAATGTGCTGGCCGTCACTGAGCACAGAGGATGAGAAATCAAACTGTTTGGCAGATAAGTTGAAACGTCTTTATTTAAATTGAAATAGGAAGAGACATAACCCAACTGCGAACGCCCCGGTTGCATTTTTAATTCAACGGCATAGGCGATACGATCTGAAAAGCGGTCCTGAGCCTCGAGATCCACGTCACAATTGTCCGTGCGATAGGACTGCTGGGCATTTCTGACCACCAAGAGTTCCCGGTACGATTTGTAAGTCGTATCCACAAGATTGCCCACAGGATAAGAAACCTCAGAAAAGACATCAAATCCCTCGGGCGTGATCGAGTCGGAGATAGCCGCCGGTTCACGCGAAGGAGGCGTAGTAGGTGTCGTCGGAGCAGTCGGTGTTGACGGAGTTGTATTAATAGGTTTCTTCGACATGGCAGATATATCCCCAGAATAGGCCATGGTGGCTGAAACCGCGATTATCATCAGTGATTTTATATGGAGTGTTTTCATGTCTTCCGGATCGGCGAGGGCCCGGAAGACTTAAGCAAAAGGCAGGATTTTTTCCTGATATTCCCCAAGAAAAACCAATGTCTGCATGAAGTGTAGAATTATTATTCAGCAAGGCTTACGACTCTGGTCGGGCCAGGATGTTAAGGTCCGAGGCGACCTGACCGATACTACAAAAGTAACCAACAAAAGGAGTCTCATAATGAGTCAATACGATGTTCCAAACCTGTATAACTTTCTTCTTCATACTCCCGAAGCAGGTTTGCGCAAAATGCTGGTGGACAACAAACCCATAACTGATACGCATTTTAATCTCATGCTTAAAATAGTTCGGGCTTGCAGTGAAACTCAATTCACTGAGCATTTTGAAAAACAGGATTTCCCCAAATTGAAACTCGGCCCTGCCGAAATCAAAATTAAAGAAAAGTTTTGGAATGATTGCATGACCACCTGGAACAATCGTGGACTTCTGACTCCGGCTGTGGCAACTAAAGCGGCGTGATCGCCTATCTTACATCTGAAAAATTTCTACCCGAGCTGGGGGAGGAGCTGAAGAACATTCACTCCACCCACGGCAACCTGATCCTGACTGACGGGCCTTTGCAGCACTCTGTATGGGCTCAAAATACCTGGCTGAACGCAGAGATTCATTCCTTCGCCTCTATCAGCCAAGCCGCTCGTCTTCTCAAAGAGCGCGGCTTCCTGTGGGCACCGGCCTCCTTCAACCATCATCGCCGGGCTCAGCTCATTCAAGATCAACTTCCCAAACTACGCCCCCGAATTCTGGAGTTTCTGGCACCCCTACCTGAAAACAATATCGGAGCCTGGACCCTCTTAGACCCTAATACACTTCTGCTATCCGCGCAGACCGATTCTCCTTTTCCTTTGGGAGAGGTTCGCTTTCATGAAGACAAAAACACGCCTCCCTCACGGGCTTACTTAAAGCTTTGGGAACTCTTCACGGTTTATAATATTCGGCCTCAGCCAGGACAACGTGTGGTGGACTTTGGTAGCTGCCCTGGCGGCTGGACATGGGTTTTGCAAAAAATGGGGTGTCATGTGGTCAGTATTGACCGCGCACCTTTGCATCCCAATGTGGCTCAGCTTCCCCGAGTTGAATTTTTAAAAACCAATGCCTTCACGGTCAAACCGGAGGATATTGGCCCCATTGATTGGTTTTACTCCGATATCATCTGTTACCCGGAAAAGCTCTACGAGCTTGTGCGCCTGTGGCAAAATTCAGGACTTTGCCAAAACTTTGTTTGCACGATAAAATTTCAAGGGCAGACAGATTATGAAACTCTTAAAAAGTTTCAAGCTCTGGACCATGCGTGTGTGCGACACCTTTTTCATAACAAGCACGAGGTTACAGTATGGATAAAAACATCTTCACCTTGATCAGTCGTCCCGGGGAAAGGCTCAAGCTCTGGCAGGATCTGGCCCAGGCTCATGGCGAAATTCTATGCAAAGGAAAAGAAGAAAACATCTGTCATCTCAGAGTGAAAAACTTCAATATCAAAGAACAATACCTGGAATGCATTTTTGACTCCTCCGTAAGAATGAACGAAGGCGAAGAGTATTTAGGTCATTTTTTCCTCGGTGGAGAAAAGTATTACTTTCAAGCTCAAACCAAAATAGAACAAAACAAAGTATTAATTCCGATCCCCACTGAGCTCTATCATCTGCAACGTCGCCAAAATTATCGCGTGCATGTACCCGAGAGCTATCAGGCCTTTTACAATATCCTCACCGTGAACGGAAAGCCTGAGCCTATCAATGGACGCCTGATGGATCTAAGCAGCCAAGGCTGTCGCGTGGTCTATCGCCTGGACCGGCCCTTGATGAAAGTGGCTGATCATGTCACCGGCAATCTGGTGATTGGCAAGAGAGATCCTATACAGATCCAGGGAGTGATTCGGCATATTAAAGCAGATGAGAGCAACTCCGCTCAACAGAACTTTGGAATCGAGTTCACACCTCTACCGGTCATTATAGAAAACAAACTCTTCGCGATCACACTGGAAATTCATAAAGAGTTCTTCCGTCGCGCTTAAAGACATTATTCCTCTGAGGGAGCCTGCAAGTATGTGGGACTTTTCTTTTGCAGTTCCTCGTATTCACCCTCTATCTTCGCTCTTTCTTCCTGACGTTTTTTCTCAGCTTGTTTTTTAAGATCCTGCTGGCTTTTCTTATTCTCTTCAAAGCGTTTCGTATAGTCGCGATGCAGTTGATTGAACTCATCTGTTTTAGAGCGAACATAGTCGTCAAAGTTTTTTCTCTTCTCGCGCATGTCAGCCTCAAACTCATCGCGCTTCTCTTTTTGCTCTGTATAGAAATCCCTGCGTTTGGATTCTAGTTCATCATAGAATTCTTTGCGCTCATCTGAATTGGATTTCTTCTTGGAAAAGTCTTTCCGCTGCTGTCCCCATTGTTTGGTCATTTCGTCGCGTTCTTTTCTCTGAATTTTTCCAAACTGCTCACGGGCTTTGGTCAAATCCTTACCAAACACTTCTCTTTTATTATTCAAAATTCGCGAAAACTGACTGCGCACTTCGGAAGGATTGCGCGAAAGATCCGCCATCATCTGATCCATAAATGCTTTTTCATCATTCTCTTTGCGCACCTTCTCGGGAATGTCTTGGCGAAGAGCCTCCAAAGCCTCACGATCTGCTTTCAAAGAATATTTGTCGTCCACCAGAGGTGGTTCCGCGTGCGCCGTCATCACCGACAAAAGACCAGCTAAGCACAGGCTGATTAAAACATTTCTTTGTGTATTTTGCAGAGTGTTACTCCGTCGTCCCATCAAACGTGATAAGTTCATAGTTGCTCCCGGAAGATAGATACATTTTGAGATTAATTGGACTCACAAGAAAATACAACCGACCGATAAGTGAAGTATATGTTGTACGGAAGAAGAGTCATCGAACCTCAGCGAGTGCCTCACGGCTTCAGACCCCGCCGTTTTATACTGAATAAAAGTCTTCAGTATAAATACTGCTGGTATATGGCGACGACCATCGTCGGCAGCGCTCTTCTCTTCTTTTTGCCCGCTTATTTCTTTATCAATCAAAATTACGAACTGTTCAAAAGTCTAGCTTATGACACTCACCCCATCCTGATCTCCCACTTAGAGCGAGAAATCTCCTGGCTGCAAGTGTTCTTAGGCATGAGCTTGATCTTCCTGGTGGGCGTCACCTTGTTTTTGAGTGTGCGCATGACCAAAAATCTGCTCTCTCCACTGGTCACGATGGAACAACACATGCATCAACTGATGCTGGGTCAATGGCATATCCCTGACTATCACATGCCAGAAGAAGATGACTTCCGAGATCTGGCGATGACTTACGACTACTTCTATCGTGCTCTGAAAGCCAATACAGAAACGGAATTAAAGCTTTTGGAAAAACTCAGCATTGATCCGCAAAATCGCGAAGCCTATGCCGCATGGAAAAACCTGCTCTCTGAAAAAAGAGCGCGTTTGGGAATTCAAGAGGAGTTTTTAACTAACGAGAACGTCGTAGACTTGAACGGATTTGATCAGAAACGTCGCGCTTCTTAATCGCCTCCCGCTTATCATGGGTCTTTTTCCCTTTAACCAATGCAATCTCTAACTTAGCTCGGCCATTTTTGAAATAAATCTTAAGAGGCACACAAGAATAACCTTTTTCCTTAAGCGCCCCAAAAATCTCATCCAATTCTTTACGGCCCAACAGCAACTTGCGCAAACGCTCCGGCGCATGGTTGTTGTAGCTCGAAGCTTTGTATTCAGCGATATGGGCATTTTGTAAAAAGGCTTCGTCACCACGAAAGGAAATATAAGAATCCTTGAGCTGCACGTCCTTATTGCGCAGTGATTTCACCTCACTACCCATTAAAACCAAGCCCGCTTCGTAGGTTTCCACGATCGTATAGTCAAATCGAGCTTTTTTGTTTTCCTGAATAATCAGTATGCTCATTCTTCAAATCCAAAATTCTTATAGAGTTTCACAAACTGCACAGGACTGAGCTCTTCGGCCCGCGCCGTTTCTTTAAAGCCCATCTCCCGCAACCAGATGATCAGACTGTCTTCAGTTAACTTCTTTTGATGTAAAAGACCAGATAAATTTGATTTTAAGAGCTTTCGTCTTTGGGCAAAAGCAGCCTTTACAAATTGCAGAAAAGCCTGACGTTTTTTCACCTCTGTTGATTTACAAGAAAAGGCCAGCACCCGACTCGCCACTCGAGGAGGCGGAGAAAAATCCCGTGGTCCCGCTTCCGTTACAACAGACGTATCCCAAAATGTTTGGGCAATAACACTTAACAAACCATAGTGTTCCGTCTTGGCTGCGGCCCGGATTCTCTGCGCCACTTCTTTTTGAAACATCAAAACCATGTGTTGCAAACCTGACGCTTCAAGGGATCGCTCAATCACAATACTCGATGAAATCTGATAAGGAAGATTACTAACCAAAACAACTTTTTTACCGGGCACATAAAAGGAGGACCAATCCAACTTCAAAGCATCTTCTTCTAAGACCGTTAGTCCCTGTTCTCGCCAATAAGCTGCGATCACGCGATCCAATTCAATCACTGTCAGAGGAGTACTCATCTGGCGCAGAAAATAGGTCAAAGCACCAGGTCCTGGCCCCACTTCAATCAGAATCTCCGGCTGAAACTCCTGCACCTGACGAATGATCCGCTCGATCACCACATCACTGACTAAAAAATTCTGGCCCAGGGATTTCTTTGCAAGAATACCCAGCTCTCGCAG
>JBCECD010000042.1:9604-11434 GCA_039206745.1 Bdellovibrio sp.
ATCTAAACGCTCACGTGCCTGACTCATCGGAAATCCGTCACTAAGACTTGGGGAGAAGGTCCCAAATCCAAATTAGAAACTTCACCAGCGGCCATACGCAAAGCTCCCACATAACCGATCATCGCCGCATTATCGGTACAATATCTCAGAGGAGGAATCACTAAATGCAGACCTTTTTTATCCGCCCACTCCTGCGCACGCAGACGCAACCGAGAGTTGGCACTCACTCCACCTGTCAAGATCACTCTCTTTGCCCGAAACACTTTCGCCGCTCGCTCTAATTTTGCGATCAACACATCCACGATAGCTTCCTGAAAAGAAGCACAGAGGTCTGGCAACTGCTCTTGTACCAACTCAGGTCCCAACTGCTCCAGCATTCTCTGCCCAGCTGATTTCAAACCGGAAAAACTCATATCAAATGTATCGTCATGAATCATACTGCGCGGAAATTCAAACGCTTGAGGATTTCCTCCACGCGCGCACTGATCCACCTTCACTCCTCCAGGAAAACCCAAGCCAGCCATTTTGGCGAACTTATCAAAACATTCTCCCGCAGCATCGTCCTTGGTCGCTCCCAAAATACGATAATCTCCCAAACCTTTGATTTGATACAAACTGGTGTGCCCCCCGCTGATCGCCAATCCCACATAGGGATAGTCAAAATCCTCAGGCGGTGAGTACTGCTCATCTCGCAAAAAAGGCGCCAGCAGATGACCTTCCAAATGATTCACACCTAAAAAAGGCAACTTCTTAGCTTGGGACAAAGACTTAGCCGTGACCACACCCACAATCAAAGCCCCGATCAAACCAGGTCGATTGGTGACGGCAATACCTTGCACGTCATTCCAGCTCATATTGGCTTTTTTAAAGGTTTCTTCAATAAGAGGAATCAGAGCTAAAGAATGGTTGCGAGCCGCGATTTCCGGAACAATTCCTCCATAGAGTTCATGTTCCAAATCCTGAGAGGCTGAAACCACCGAATGAACCCAGCCCGAGCGATCCACAATCGCCACGGAGGTGTCATCACAACTGGTTTCTATCGCTAATACTCTTTCAATCACGTTTTTACTTTTTTAAACCCTTTAATCGGATCTTAGCACGTCGGGCTTCTTCTGACTTGGGAAATTTGCTCACAACCTCATCATAAAAGGTTTTCGCCTCATCCTTAAGTCCTAACTCCTGAAATGCGACCCCTATTTTATAAGTAGCATCAGGGAACTTGTTGCCCTTGGGATGATCATCGCGATACTTCTGATAATTGAGGATGGCTTGTTTCCAGTCTTTTTTATCAAAAAACTCCTCACCGGAGTCGTAGGAATCTTTTTTAGAGCTTTTGTTGGATCTCTCAGGCACAGCAGCGGCTTTTTCCGCTCTCACAGCCTGGATTTCAGCATTCAAAGCCTGAATGTCTCTCTCCATCTTCCCCAGAGCTTCCTGTAGCAAAGCCACCTTCTGAGTTAAATCAGCATTCTGCTGCTGAGAGTTTCGCAAAGAGTTTTCCAAAGAGGAGTGACCTTGCCCCTGACGATTTTCAACCACATCCACTCGGCCCGTTAGGTCACGCATCTGCTCTTCTAAATCAGAAAAGCGAGTCGAGACGTCAGCATTATTACGCTGAAGAGACACCACTTGCTGTTGCATAACATTGCGCTGTTCATTATCACGCACTTCATTTCGCGTTTTCAAACATCCCGTCAATAACAAGGATGCAGCCAAAGCTCCCGTTAAAATTCTCATAGTATATCTCCGGTTCTCTGACGAATCAGACGAGCTGAGTTCTCAGCTCTTTCAGCTGCTAAACGCGCTCTGATAAATTGTTCTTTCGCCTTG
>JBCECD010000042.1:11444-12001 GCA_039206745.1 Bdellovibrio sp.
CGATCTTCATAGTAGATGCGGCCTTTACGATAAGCTTCTTCCGCCTGATGCCAATGACCGGGGGAATGTCGAGCCGCTTGAACAGAACGAGCCGCATCTAAAGCGGCTCGAGCGAGAGAATAATCCTCAACGGGCGCAGGAACTGTCTGACAACCGACCATCACCGTAAAAAGTAAAACTCCGATGAAAAGTCTTTGCAGTTTCACTCCACGCCCCTTTTCAACTCAAACTATTGAGCAGGAACGAAGTTAGCACGACGGTTTTTCGCCCATGCAGCTTCAGTGTCAGCAGAATCAAGAGGCTTCTCTTTACCGTAGCTGATCACGCTCAAACGATTGCCAGGAATACCCAAGCTTGCCATGTAAGCTTTGACAGCGTTAGCACGTCTTTCACCCAAAGCCACATTGTACTCGATAGTTCCACGAGCATCACAGTGACCCTCGATTTGTACGTTTACAGTTGGATTTGCTTTCATCCATGCCACATTGGTTGCGATATCTTTTTTAGCTTGGCTGTCCAAGCTGGATTTATCGTAACCGAAACGAACAGTCACAAGA
>JBCECD010000043.1:0-2252 GCA_039206745.1 Bdellovibrio sp.
TATACTGTTGATTAGATATCCAAAGTACCATCGTCTGTTTCTAAAGTACCAATGACAACATCGTCATCGATTTTATACTGCTCTGCAGGAAGTTCCACGGAACTGATTTCTTCAAAGTCTTCAAGACCGTCTTCATTAATACCAATAGTGATGACTCCATCCTCTTGGCGAACCCAAAGATATCCCATGAAATTTCTTACGTCGTCTGCTGCCATATGCCTTCCTATCTTTAGATATTGTTGCCAATTTTCGGTGATGAAGTCCAGTGGAGCGAGATAACTCACTCCACTTTTTGTGTCGGCGCATTAACAATCGTAGTACAGATGGAACTCGTAAGGAACAGGCCGTTGTTGGACGGGTCTCACTTCTTTATCGATTTTGTACTGAATCCAATTCTCAATCAGATCCTCACTGAAGACATCGCCTTTTTTGAGGAAGCTGCAATTTGCTTTCAAATTGTTCAAAGACTCTTCGAGAGTGCCAGGAACAGATGGGATCGCAGCTGCTTCTTGTGGAGGCAATCCATAAATATCTTTATCCAAAGGATCACCAGGATGGATTTTGTTGATGATGCCATCGAGACCAGCCATCAGAATAGCAGCTTCTGCCAAGTAGATGTTAGCCGTAGGATCTGGAGTGCGGAATTCAATGCGTTTCGCCTTGGGGTTGGGGCCTGAATTTGGAATACGCATCGCCGCAGAGCGGTTTTTAAAGCTGTAAGCCAATTTTGTTGGCGCTTCAAATCCTGGAACCAAACGTTTGTAAGAATTGGTTGTCGGGTTGATGATACCGCACAAAGCAGGAGCGTGTTTCAGAACGCCGCCGATATAATAAAGAGCCAACTCAGAAAGACCGGCGTATTTATTTCCGGCAAACAGGTTTTTACCATCTTTCCAGAGAGACATATGAATATTAATTCCAGAACCGTTGTCGCCAAAAAGAGGTTTCGGCATGAAGGTTGCGGATTTGCCATAGCGTTTGGCGACATTTTTCACGATGTATTTAAACCACATCATTTTGTCACCCATATTCAAAGCTGTATCGAAGCGGAAGTTGATTTCACCTTGTCCTGCGGAAGCGACCTCATGGTGATGGCGCTCCACTTGAATGCCGCATTTTTCTAATTCAAGGCAGATATCAGAGCGCAGGTCCTGCTGTGAATCTGTCGGTAATGCTGGGAAATAACCTTCTTTGCTGCGAACTTTATAGCCCAGATTTTTCCCGCCTTCGTCGCGCCCTGTGTTCCAAACGGCCTCATCGCTGTCGATCATATAGAAACCTGAGTTGCTGGTTTGATCGTAGCGAACATCATCAAAGATGAAGAACTCCGCTTCAGGTCCGAAGTAGGCAGTGTCTGCGATGCCTGTTGATTGCATATAGGCAATGGCCTTTTTGACGACATGGCGAGGATCGCGATTGTAGGGTTGCAAGGTTTCAGGCAAACACACATCGCAGATAATAGAGAGAGTGGGGACCTGCATGAACGGATCCATGATTGCTGTTGCCGGATCTGGCATGATAATCATGTCAGACTCTTCAATCCCTCTCCAGCCGCGAATGGAGCTGCCATCAAACCCGAAACCATTTTCAAAGGTTTCATCATTGAGTTGATGAAGGGGAACTGTTAAGTGTTGCCAAGTTCCAACCATATCGCAGAACTTGAGATCTACCATCTTCGCGCCTTTTTCGGTCGCGAACTTCAATACGTCTTTTCCTGTCATGTGGGCCTCCGAGCCTTGTTATTCCTAACCTAAAGAGCTTGCTCGTCCTTCTCACCGGTGCGAATGCGAAGGGCTGACTCCACAGGAATTACGAAAATCTTACCGTCACCGATTTTTCCTGTGTGAGCTGTTTTGCGTATAGCCTCCATAGCGCTTTCAACAAGAGCTGTGGGCAATACGACTTCAATTTTAATTTTAGGGAGAAAATCTACGACATATTCAGCGCCTTTATAAACTTCCGTGCGCCCTTTTTGTCTTCCGAATCCGCGAACTTCTGAGACAGTGATCCCTTCTACGCCGACCTCTGAGAGAGCATCGACCACATCATCCAGTTTGAAGGGTTTTATAATCGCCTCAATTTTTTTCATTTAACTTCTTTGTGAGAAATTTATTTTTCAAGAGGATAACAAAGGAATCGCAGAAAGCAAAAAGAGATGAAAACAAAATAATTTTTTTTGCAATGATAACGCAAAACGAAAAGTAGAGTAAAAAGTTAAAAAAAACGCAATTCCGAGAAAGCGGGGCTTGCGG
>JBCECD010000043.1:2262-10997 GCA_039206745.1 Bdellovibrio sp.
GTTGTTTTTGATACACACGGGCCTCTTTTTCGGAAAGCCACTATTGTTGTCGTACTCGGGGGGGATCATGACTACAACACGTTTTTTCGTTTATGGATCGTTTTGTGAGGGAATGGTTCATTTCTCCAAGATTCAAGAATTTATTGAGTCCTCAGTCAATGCACGCGTCAAAGGTGAGGTTTACAGGCTGCGAGTTGGCTTTCCTGTATTTCTAAAAACGGGCAGCGATTTAGTTCCCGGGCAACTGGTGGAGTTGCGTGCCACCGAGTTTCTGCTTAACTTGATGGATGAGTTTTTCGGAGTGAATCGTGACAATCCTCATTTAAGTCTTTACTCCAGAGAGGAAATCGAGGTTTACCCTGAGGGAGCCTCTGAAGCGACTCGGGCCTGGATTTATGTTTTGAACTCATTGAAATTACCCCAAGGAGCTCTTCGCATCAGTGGTGGAGACTGGCAGAAATCTCTGCGAGATCGTCCGGCTATCACAAGTCAATTGACTGAAAAACAGACGACCTATATTCAAAAGTTAGGGCGCTCGTCGGGACGGGAGATCGTACCTATTGATCTCACTTTATATCGCGAGCTTATGAATTTGGAACTTATAGTAGATAAAGGACGTCGTCTTGCTCTCTCTAAACTGGGGCAAGAGGTGTATAAGCATCTTGGCTGAACAAAAAAAGCTTCTTCGTATTGTTTTAATTGAACCAGAAATTCCACAAAATACCGGGAATATTGGTCGTACTTGTGTGGCGACCCATTGTGAGCTGCATTTGGTGGGTAAGATGGGTTTTGAGATCAATGATACCAACTTAAAAAGGGCGGGTTTGGATTACTGGCCTCATTTGACGTGGCATCGTCACGCCACCTTTGAAGACTGGTGGAAGCTGGTGGAGAAGCCGGAGCGGGTTTGGTGGTTCACGACTAAAACGAAGAGAACCTACTTTGAGCCCTCCTATGAGTTGGGGGACTGGCTGGTTTTTGGGAAAGAAACGAAGGGATTGGATCCCGAGCTTTTGCTGCGTTATCCGCAGCAGACGGTGACGATTCCGATGGTGGGAGAAGGGGCTCGCAGTCTCAATCTTGCCACCAGTGTTGCTATTGCCGCCTATGAGGGCGTTAGGCAAATGAAGTTCAGCCTAAAGTCTGGTGAAAATCATTGAGGATGACGCATCCAGGAATGCTCCCCGTGCCTTGCCGCTCGGAGGACATTAGGGCTATTCTCAAAGACTATGGTAACACAAGTCCTTACAAAATTATTTGGAACGAAGCACGACCGTGAAATGAAAAAGATCCAACCAATGGTGGATCGAATCAATGCCCTAGAGCCCTCAATGGCAGCTCTCACGGACGAACAACTCAAAGCAAAAACCCCTGAATTTCAAGAGCGACTCAAAAAAGGTGAAAAGGTTGATGATATTCTGCCAGAAGCTTTTGCGGTATGCCGTGAGGCTTCAAAGCGTGTCTTGGGTATGCGTCACTACGACGTGCAAATGATCGGTGGTATTGTTTTGAATCGCGGGAACATCGCGGAGATGAGAACCGGTGAAGGAAAAACATTGGTTGCAACTTTGCCTGTTTACTTGAATGCCCTGACAGGTCGTGGTGTGCATGTGGTTACTGTGAATGACTACCTGGCTCGTCGTGATGCGGAATGGATGGGTCGTCTTTATGGCTGGTTAGGCCTGAAAACGGGCATCATCGTTCATGGTTTGAATGATCAGCAAAGAAAAGAAATGTATGCGTGTGATATCACTTATTGCACGAATAATGAATTGGGTTTCGATTATCTGCGCGACAATATGAAATTTGATCTTGCGGATTATGTTCAGCGCGGTCACTACTTCGCGATTGTCGATGAGTGTGACTCGATCTTGGTGGATGAGGCGAGAACGCCGTTGATCATCTCAGGTCCCGCAGAATCTTCCACTGACAAATACTACGCAGTGAATTCTATCATTCCTCACTTGAAGCGCGATGTGCACTTCACGATGGAAGAGAAGACCAAAACAGCTTCTCTCACTGATGAAGGAAATGCGAAAGTTGAAGAGCTTTTGGGTCTTTCAAATCTTTACGATCCACAAAATATCGAGGTTCTTCACCATGTTTACCAAGGTTTGAAGGCACACTATCTGTACCGACTTGATGTGGAGTACATGATCAAGGACGGTGAGATTGTGATCGTGGATGAGTTCACGGGACGTTTGATGCCGGGTCGTCGTTGGAGTGATGGACTTCACCAGGCGATTGAGGCGAAAGAGGGTGTTGAAGTTAAGAGTGAAAACCAAACTTTAGCGACCATCACTTTCCAAAACTACTTCCGTATGTACGACAAATTGTCTGGTATGACGGGAACCGCTGATACTGAGGCTGTGGAGTTTAAAAAAATCTACAAACTCGATGTTAACGTGATTCCAACGAACAAGCCGATTCGTCGTATGGATCAGGAGGACGTGGTCTACAAATCTGAAAAAGCGAAGTTCAAGGCGATCACGGCCGATGTGAAAGAGCGTATTGCCAAGGGTCAGCCTATCCTGGTGGGAACGGAGTCCATTGAAAAATCTGAAGCTCTCAGTTCGTTCTTGAAAAAGGAAGGTGTGAAGCATGAAGTTCTCAATGCCAAACATCATGAGCGTGAGGCTGAGATTGTGGCTCAGGCTGGTCGCAAAGGAGCTGTGACTATTGCCACCAACATGGCCGGTCGTGGTACCGATATTATGTTGGGTGGAAATGCTGAGATGTTGGCGAAAGCCGCTATTGGCAATGATGACTCTGCGGAGTTTGTTGACGCTTTGGCGAAAGTGAAGCCCCAAGTGGAAAAGGAGCGTGAAGACGTTCGCAACCTCGGTGGACTTTACATCATTGGAACTGAGAGACATGAATCGCGTCGTATCGACAATCAGCTGCGCGGTCGTTCGGGTCGTCAGGGTGATCCGGGTGAGTCTCGCTTCTATCTTTCTTTGGAAGATAAGTTGATGCGCATCTTTAATGGTGAGCGCATTCAAAAGATCATGGAGATGCTGAATATCCCAGAAGACGAACCGATCACGGCAAAAATGGTGACCAACGCTATTGAGGGAGCTCAGCGCAAGGTTGAGGGGCACAACTTTGATATTCGTAAAAACCTGATGGAGTACGACTCGGTGATGAATCAGCAGCGAAATGCTATTTATGGCATGCGCAGAAAGGTTCTCGAGGGTCAGGAGATCGAGCGCACTACGCTGGATTGGCTCGGGGATGTCGTATCCAACTTGCTTGATACTTATGTTCCAGATGGTGGTAAGAAGGAAGAGTGGAGTTTGGACGGTCTGAACAACTCTTTGACTCAGACTTTCGGTTTTAAAATTGATTTTGAAAACATGCCGGTGAACTCTGAGACGGTGACCGAGGCTGTTAAAAACGGCGTAAAAGAAGTTTTTGATCGTCAGAAGTCCTCAATGGGGCCTTTCTTTGAACAAGTTCAGAAGATGATTCTTTTGCAGAGCATTGATCATCACTGGAAGAACCATCTCTATGTGATTGATAAATTGAAAGAGGGTATTGGTCTGCGTGGATATGCGCAGAAAGATCCTTTGATCGAGTATAAAAAAGAAGCCTTTAAAGCCTTCGAGACTCTCAATAACACCATTAAAAATGATGCTATTGAAAAGGTGATGCGAGTGCAGTTGGTGGCGCAGCAATCGCAGGAAGAGGTTTTAGAAAGTCTTCGACCTGAAGAGGCGGATCTGGATGAACTCGACTACTCATCGCCTTCCGAATCTGATATCGGCAACAGTTTGCCTCAGGTTGACGGTTCGAACGCACCTGAAAAACGCAAAATGACTTTCCAAAGTGGTCCGCGCGAAGATCGCCCTATGAACAGGGAGGAGCGTCGTCGCCTGGAAAAGCAAGGTAAAGGAAAAAGATAGTTGATTCCATGTCCAAGGTGTCAGCAGTCGGTAGAAATTCTTGATCAGCATTGGGGCACGTTATTCACCTGCCCCCATTGCAATGCTGTGTATTTCATTGACTGGAATGGACAACCGGAAGTGTCCGTACAAGAAGAGGTGGCAGAGATGTCTCCGGGCACGGATTTTCAAGGAGGGGCAGACTTTTCACCTGTCCCCGAAGAGCCTCTGTTTACGGAGGTTCAGGCCTACGAGGGTGAAATTCCTCCTCTCCTTCCTGACGAGCAAGCCCCTCTCGATGAACCTTATTTGACTCCAGCTGATGAAATTCCCATGGGTTCAGAAATTGAAATCCCCGGAGGGTTGTCAGACACTTCAGATTTTTCAGATGTCACGGATTTCGCTAATGCGGACACCCTCGTTGGTCCCTTGACTTATGTCGTGGTCATTGAGGGGATCGAATCCAGTTTGCTTTTAAATCAATTAAAAGAAGCTATGACGGATTCTCGTTTTAGCTGGGATGTGACCAGTCTTCTTAAAGGGATTAAACAGGGGCAATTGATCTTGTCAGGACTCTCTCCGGCTAAAGCATCTGTCCTAATCAACCGAATTAAATATCTGCCTTTTAAAATTTCTTGGAGGCAAGATGTTCTCTCGAATTCTTAAAATGATATTTTGTTGTCAGGTGATTGCAGCCCTGGCGTGGGCCAATGAGGGTGGTGGTGGCGGTGAGCATGGTGCGGCCCCCGCAGCGGCAGCGGAGGCTCCTAAAGAAATCAAATCCAATGAAGACTCCTACGCTGTTGTGCAAGCTCGGGTTCAGGCCTTGGAGGCCAAGGTTCATTCCGGAGAAACTGAGATTCAAAAGTTATTATTAGAAAAACAACATGCTTCAGATCCTGAAAAGGCAAATGAGATCATCCGCCAGATGATCACTTTACACCATGAGCTGGAAAAAAATAACAAAGAGTACGATCAACAAAGATCCCTTCTCAAATACAGATATCCTGAAAAGGGTTTGCAGGGGCAGAGGGTGTATGAGCGCATTGATGTGAAGTCTCTCGAGGAAATGGAAAGTCAGATGAGTCTTTCTGCTTCTTTAAAAAAGGCTCTGCGCAAAGTTCGTATTCAATACGAAACCCCTGAGGAAGTGGTGGCCGAACAGCAAAAGAAGGAAGAGGCGCAGCACTCCAGAAAACCAGCGGAGGCTCCATCAGGCCTTATTGAGCCGGTTATTCTTAAAAAATAGAGTCGAAATCGTCTCAGTATAAGACAGGATATGGAAGCTTGCTTTTGTCCGATCTGAGATGCTGATAATATGAAAAAACGGGGGAAATATGCTGAGATATAGGGCTATTCCTGTCATTTTATTGAGTTTACTGCTTGCTGCCTGCCAGACTTCAATGCTGAAGCAATTTGAAAAAGTAAAAGCCGGTATGGAAAAGGATGATGTCCTGGATATCATGGGCAGCCCTCAGCGCACGCAAAGATTTCATGGTAAGGATCGTTGGACTTATATCTTTTATGATGACCGCATTCGTTTTGAAAAAGAGATTCAATTCTTTGAAGGCAACGCGGTTTATATCGGGGAAATATCACAACCCGAGCCCGAACAGAGTGCTGTGGCCATTGACACTTCAAATGAAGACAGAAACAAAGAGATCGATGCTCAACTCGCCCGCGATATGGAAGAACATCGTCGTGCCTATGATCAGTATGAACTGAAAAGCAAAGGCGCCGACAAAGTTCGTTACCTTCCGACCTTCGAGCCTATTCGTTAAGAGAGTGATCTATCGTCACGGGTTTACCTAGCACAGATATCACTTCATATCCTGTGATGCTCAGAGTGTTCGCAGGGTCTTTGCCATAAAACTTCACGCCGGTCCATACCCACTGCCGGGGCCAGAATTCCACGACATTGCGAAAGTAAATACTTGCGGCTTCAGACGTCTGTGCGAGAGGCACCGTGAACTGGTATTGTGTGAGAGGGCTGGAGAATATCTGCGCAAACGGAATGGGGAGGGCTGCGATATGGATTTGATCGTCATCGACGAGACAGGGGCCGCGCACAATCATTTGCGGAATGTCGCCTGAGAAAGCAATACCTTCTGCGCTGTAGATCATATCCATAAGGGGATATTCTTCACAGACGGAGACTCTTTCGCCGGCGGCATTTTTTAAAAGAAAGAGTCCTAACTGTAATCCCGTAGTGTCGTTGTCGACGACGATATTCACACCTTTCAGAATCTGATACTTATAAGCCTTTTTAAAATCTTCGGCGGAGACTTCCGAGAGATCATGATCGGCATGCAGCTGATAATCAGCCATATCTTCTGAGGCAATCCGTCGCTGAGGCCCCATTTTTTTATCAAAGATCGTGACTGCAAAAGGGATGAGGGCCAGGACTAAAACCACGGTCATCATGCGCAAGGATTTTTGAGGAGTCGACAGTTTTTTCATAATCAGTACTCACACTTTATCGTTTCGCGATCAGCAACAGTTAAGGTATCACGTTTTACGGCAGCACCCAATACAGACCACATTACACTTGGGACTGTGCTGCGATGTTTGAGTCCAAGAACATGCCCCAGTTCGTGAATCAGCAAACTTTCTAAATGCACATCTGAGGGCTGTGTGGGCGTGTCCGTATAATAGTTGAAATTCTTATTGTTGATAGCAAGATCACTTTCATAAAGTTGATTGCCACTCCAATAGAGATTGGTCAGGGCTTGCATATTTTTTTGTGATTCAGGCCAATCCTGAGAGATCCAGTGAATTGTATTCAGTGTGTCTTTGGCGGACTTGTCAGAAAGAATGTTGTCACTCCTCACGAAGCGAAACAAAGTCATGCCGGCGGCCTCATTCCAATGATCGGCTGCTGATTGGAGGATGCTTTCATACTCGGTGGGATAGTTTTTATGAATTTCCAAAACGACGGGAATATTTTTTTTCCAGGAGACGCGTTGACCATAGGCGTTTTGCACGAATCCACAGTCAGATTCGGCGGCACTGGCGAGATGGTCTTCATCAGCGGGTCCTAAGGTAGGACCTTTTTGACAGGAAGAAAGTAAAAACAGACACAAGCTCCAACACCACAGCTTAGACATAGAGACAGTTTACACGAGATTTGGTCAGGTATCGTCGGAAACTTTGCTCTATCTCGACGAAAGGATTGATTGCTGCACAAATCCAACACAATTCTGTTTGCATTAGGGGGCGTTCTCATTTTAGATGAGGAGCATGATTATGGAGATGGTTTTTTCATTTTTGGTGAACACATGGCAAGGATTGCCAGAGGTGAAGCAGTGGGCTCAGGAACATATCGGAGCTTCTGATGTTTTGCTGACAAAACTTAAAAGAGAAGAACAAATTCTCTGTGCTTTAGAGAAGCAGAGGTTTTTGGCTTATGATGGTCAGTGGAAAAAAAGAGAGTACCTGCGTGTTCCTCAGGCTTGTCGCCTTCCAGCCGACAAGAATGCCGGGTTTGACCATGTCGAGTTTCGCAGTCAAACTTTGCCGCCGCACCATGCGCAGGCCTCTTGGGATCAAAAAGTCGATGTGCGTGTGCGTGGATTGTACGAATTCACGTTATTCACCCGACAAGATAAAAGATACATTGGTGCGCACTCAACGGCGGGATGGTCGATGTGGGTCGAGCGCAAGACGGGCCATCTTCGCTATGAGCTGGCTGATCCGGATGAGAAAGCCCATTTTCGTTTGCATGCACGTGCTATAATAAATCCTGTAAAAGGAATTCTGTCAGATATAGCTTCAATGGAAGCTCTTTATGTCACTCAGAAGGAGGGGCAAGTTCACAAAGCATTGTGGTTGTCAGGAAATTCTCGAGAGGGCTTTCGTCATGTCGCCTATCATCGACAAGAAGGGGCTTTGCAAAAGATGGTCGATAAGTGTCTGCGCGGTCGCACTTGCAAAGATCATCCAGCTGCGGCACTGGATGAAGGAAAGTTGACAGCATTCAGCAATGTACACTCTGGTTCGTATACGACATATATGAAAGAGGGATTGCCTTTGGCTTTTTCCGGAGTGCAGGTTGAGGAAGTGGTTCCGTCGGTCGGAGTGTTTCGCTGAGAACTTCGCAAGGAAGCTCTCAGCTGGAACATTGTTTGATTTAAGCGGGAGTCATCTCACTGAGCTTGCGCTTCAATATTTTGCCGCTATCACCCTTAGGTAAAGAGGGTAGGAACACAAAGTGTTTTGGGATTTTGAATTTCGCTAAATTTTTTAAACAATGGCCTTGCAGCTCTTCGGTGGTGACGGCGTCACTTTGACGAACCACGAAGGCTTTGCCAACTTCGCCCCACTTTTCATCGGGCACGCCGATCACGGCGACTTCTAAAACACCAGGGAAAGCGCGCAGAACCTGCTCCACTTCAGGGGGATAAACGTTTTCGCCGCCAGAGATGAACATATCTTTTTTGCGTCCGACAACATAATAGTAACCTTCTGAATCACGGCGAACGAGATCGCCAGTATACATCCAGCCTTCTTTGATCGTCTCTTGGGTGGCTTTTTCATTGTGCCAATAGCCTTGCATGCACATGGGTCCGCGTAGAACCAATTCGCCCACTTGATTGTCAGGAAGCTCTTTGCCGTCGTTATCGACAACTTTGGCTTCGATATAAAAATTAGGAAAGCCGATGGAGCCGATTTTACGGATGGCATCTTCCTCATTCAGGGAGAAGACATTGGGGCCGAACTCGGTCAGACCGAATCCTTGGCGAATCGGAATGCCTTTTTTATCCCATACCTTGATGAGCTCGATGGGCATGGGTTCGCCGCCAACGATAGAGTAGCGAACGGATGAAAGATCTGTTTTCTCAAATAGCGGAG
>JBCECD010000043.1:11007-11760 GCA_039206745.1 Bdellovibrio sp.
CGGAGAGCGTGCCATCATATCCATTGTTGTCGGAACGCCGAACATGATAGTCGCTTTTTCCTGTTCGCTGAGAGTGAGGATTTGATCCGCATCAAATTTCTTCAGGAACACAACTTTGGCGCCGCGATGGATGAAGGGCGTCGTCAACACATTCCAGCCACCGGTGTGGAAGAACGGCAGGAAGATCACAGTGCAGTCTTGTTGAGAGATGTTTAAGCGCAAAGTGGTGTTGATCGAGTTCCAGAACAACATTTTATAGGTGAGGATCGCGCCTTTCGGGGCTCCCGTTGTTCCAGAGGTGTAGAGAATCATCACAGGATCATTTTCCTGGGATTTGAAGGGGTACTCCTCAGCAGGGCTGTTCGCCAATTTGCTGGCGAAACTGTTTTCTCCATGGAGCAAGAGTTTGGCGGGTTTATTTTCTCCACTCAGATTTTCAATCGCTTTGCGATAAGGCTCTTGGAATAAAATCAATTTAGGTGAAGAGTCCGAGATGATGTGTTCCACCTCACGCGGGGTGAGGCGGAAGTTGACGGGGACAAGGATGGCTCCCAATCTTTGCAGGGCGAAGAACAGGAAGACATACTCCAGTTCATTCGTGGCAAGAACAGCGACGCGATCTCCTTTGCGAATACCAAATTCTCCGCCAAGAAGATGAGCTCCACGATTGGCCAATTCAAAAAATTCCGCGTAGGAAACTTCTCGTTGTGTCTCACCATCTTTGATCGCGATGTTTTTAGGTGAGTACAGCTT
>JBCECD010000044.1:0-11690 GCA_039206745.1 Bdellovibrio sp.
GTTCTGCACCCTCAACCCCTGGAGGCGTGGTTGTGCCGGGATCACCGCAGGATGTTTTTGCCAAGCTTCAGCCTGAACAGCAGTCTTTGGTTCGTCAGCGCTATAAAGATGCTAAAAATCTTTATATGCAGGGTAAATATCAATTAGCTCAGGATGAAATCATAAAAATTCAAGAGCTGGTGCCGGACTATGAGGATATCAAAGAAATTGCCCGACTTTCAAAAGAGGCCATCTTTATTCAGGATCAGCAGCGCCGTCAGGAAGAGATAGAGAGGGCCAAACTGGAAGCGGAAGAAAAAATCTTGGCGCAGACCAAAGAGTGCCAAAAGAAGATTTCCCCTTCGATCACTGCTGCGGAGATGGAAGACTGTTTGAGCTCAGTATTGCAATTCAATCCAGATCATCCCCGTATCTTGGAGTTGAGAGCTCAGGTTGAGACTCTGACTGCACAAAGGCAGGCTCGGGACGCGGAGAGAGCTCAATATCAATCGCAAGTGGCGCGTTTGCGCAATCTCTATGAGCAGGCGCAAAAGGTTCATAAGATCGGCAAGCCTTTGGATGCGATCACAGCCTATGAAAAGGTGATCGACACACGTTTGCCTGATCCTCAAGGTTTGAAATCGCAGGCGCAGAGAAGCATCGCCTCTATACGGAAAAACATGAACTCCAAGACCGCTAACTTACAGGCGGAGGCAGACAAGTATTATCAATCGCAAAACCTTAAAGGTGCGATCCTGTCTTTGCGTAAAGCCCGTGCGCTTGACCCGATGAATCCAGAGCTTCCGGAAAAAATCGAGCGCTACACCATTGAGCTGCGCAAGCAGATGATGGCGATCTATCAAGAGGGTATTCTCGAAGAGAGTTTCGGCAACGTCGAGGGTGGTGACTCCAAGGCTGGCGCTAAGGAGAAATGGCGTAAGATCCTCGAAATGGATGTGCCAGACGGAGAGTACTATAAAAAAGCTTATATCAAGCTGAAGAAGTATGGAGCCTTGTAGATGGAACTTCGAGAGCGCTCCTACAGTTCAAAAATTCTCCGACCTCGCCCGCTTATTCATCGTGAAGACGATGGGTCTTTGATTGTGGTGGCGACGGCTTGGGGACAACCGGAGCCAGCGCAAAGAGCGATGGAAGAAGTGGTTAAATACGTCAATGCAGCTCGCTCGGATGTGGAAGTGACTTCGCCCTTTGAATTTCTGACCTGTCTATCTGATGAAGTGAACTACGTGCGCACGGGATTGTTGATTGCAAATGATTTGCTCTATAGAGGGGAAAATAAGAGCGAGTACTTTTCAGGTGTGGAGATTTTGGCTCTTTTTAGGCGAGGCTCTCAAGTTGCCTGGGCGCAAGTGGGATGTCCCAGTTTACTCATTCAGCGCAAAAATCAAAGTGTACAACCTTTATCGATTGCTTTGGATCTTTCCAGTGAAATGCAAGAGGTGGGCTCAACATTGTCGCCCTTGCCTTCTCAGCTTTTAGGTCTGGACCCCACTTGTCATATTCAATGCGGTCATGTGCATGTGAACGAAGAGGATCAGTTGATCCTTTTGGCTTCGGCTCAGATGGCTGTTTCTCTGTGGAATAAGAGAAATGAGATGATGGAGCTGGGTGCTATCACCACGCATATGATACAGGAAAATCCTGAAATGCCATTCTGGCTGGGATTAGTTCAGCTTTAAGAAAAATCATGTAAAAAATCAGCGCAATTCATCGCTCTGAAGAGAGCGATAGGCCTGAGCTCGAAGTCGCGTGTACTCAGGCAGACTCAAGGCCATTTCCGTGCGTGAAGGTGCAAACAGATTGTCACGAGCTGTATCCCAAATCAGTCCCGCCGCAATATTGGTGCGTTTGATATATTGGTCTAGCATATAGTTGCGGAAGGATCTTTCAAAGCGCTTGCGCTGAGCCTCTTTGTTGAGTCCTCTCTCCTCGGAGCGAACCCAGTCGATGAGCTCCAGGAAAAGGGGATCGCTGCAAGTTTTGAGGCTTTCTGTATCTAAAGAGCCATAGAGAAGCCCCAGGCAGGCATCCTGCAGGCGGGGATTTTTAGTTTGCAGATTTCTTTCCGCCACATATTGCCAGACCGGAACTTTGTATTTGCTGCCAAGCTGTCGGAGAGTCTCCCAGTCCTTTTGATTCAAGGCAATTTGGGCGGTCCAATTTAGAATATCCAAACTTTCTGGTTGAAGAGCTTGAATGCGTTTGAGGTCTTTGAGGAGAAGATCCTCTTGATCCAGGCGCATCCAGCGTGGATAGGGGATGCTCAGTTTATTCAGCCACTCACGATTTAAAAATGAGAAAGTGGGAAACTGATTTTTGAAAATCAGATTGCGCAGAGCTTGGGTGGTGGGAAAAATACTTTCCTGCAAAAGAGGCAAAGGATTCACTTCAAAGCGATCAACCAGGGTGTTATAGAGAGTGGGTTTTTCATCGTGAATGTATAGCACATGCCCGCCAATTCCAGCCACGCGCAAGGAACCAGCCTGCCTCCACAGGGCCCAACCCGACTCACTTAAGAGCAAGCGCTCCTCCTCCCATGCCGTATTGGGATTGCGAAGAGCGGGTCCTAAAGAAACTGCTGAAAAGTTAGAGGAGTGCGCGGGTGGTTTGTTGCCGTCCAGGAGCTCAAACAAAGTCTGCCCCACATCTACCAAGGTGACATTTTGGTCGATCTTCCAGTGCAAAGCCTCGTCGCGCTTGGTTTTTTGCGCGGGCTTGATCAGTAGGGTGATCTGAGTATTCTCACCATGGAGATTGAGGGGAGAAAGTTCGCGGTATCTTTCGCCCGAAGTGTGACCATTCAATCCGGTCAGAATGATGGTGGTTTGATCCCATTTTTTGGTGGTTTTAAGATAACGGAATAATTCAAAAAGACTTTCGTCCAGTTCGTCGAGTTGACTTTCAAAGGTCAGATTGCGGGTCTCACCGAAGTCGGTCACTGTTTCGGTGGTGGTGAAGAGGAGATCCGGAACATAGATTACGCTGAAGAAGGCCTCGCCTCCCACTTCTTGCTGGAGCCATTGAGTGAAAGAGTCGGCATTGTTTTTAAAAGGTCGAAACAGAGTTTTAAAATTGGGAATGATATTGTCTTCGAAGACTTCAAAGCCTTGATTCAGGCCTGAACGTCTGAATACCGGAGCGCCCCCTGAAAAAAAACTGGTGCGATAATCTTTTTTTAAGGCCACTTCCGAAGCCAGCTCAACTCCGGCTGAAACAGCAGGACCTCCGTTGTGGCGGACGCCATGTTGATAGGGATACAAACCAGTGAGTAGTGAGGTCAGGGCCGGCGTGGTCAGTGTTGACGGGGTGAAGGCATGGGTGAAGCGAATGGATTCATTGCAAAGCAATTGAAAACCGGAGCGTTCCCCTTCCTCTTGGCTGCAAGTGACGTCGGAGCTGGTCAGCTCGTCCACAGCGATAATCAAGATCGACTTCTTGTCAGTTGTTTTGCAAGAAGAGAGACCTATGCTTAGGAGCGTTACAAGAAGAGTTAAAATGATTCTCGGCATACCTTGACCAGATGTAATGGTTTTAGAGATAATGGATCAATTGCTTTGCTCAGTCAAAGATTTGGAGGAATCACCCATGCTCGCGGAAAAAATATTTGCAGTGGCTCATTTGGCCGATCAAGTTGTTCTATGGATTTTGCTAATTCTCAGTGTGTTGAGCATTGGAATGATTTTGGAGCGCTATTTTGCTTTGAAAAAAGTGGCCGCTGAGTCTCGTCGCGTGCGTGCGCGCTTGAAGTTGGCGTTGCAGAGCAACAGCCTTGAAGATGTGGAGGATCTCGCTAAAGATCCAGACTCTTTTGAGGGACGAGCTGCAAGCTATGCTTTGAAACACATGCGTGATTCTGGCAGCCGTGGTCTGGAAGAAGTGTTTAACACTTACGCTCTGACTGAGCGACCTGAGCTGGAAAAGTTTTTGGGCTTTTTGGCAACCGTTGGTTCCAACGCTCCTTATATCGGATTGTTTGGAACAGTTTTAGGAATCATGAAAGCGTTTAATGATTTGGCAACGGCTCCTGAGGCAGGCCAACAAACTGTGATGGCTGGGATTTCTATGGCCCTTGTGGCAACGGCAGCAGGTCTTTTTGTGGCCATTCCAGCGGTGGCTTTCTACAACTATTACAGCAAGCAAGTGAAAGGCATCTTCCAGAACTTGGAAAGTGTGAAAGAGCTGTGCTTGGCTTATGCTAAGAAAAAAGGCGTGTAGTTATGGCGTTTGGAAGCGGTGGTGACGATAACGAGGCCATAGCAGATATCAACGTAGTTCCGCTGGTGGATATCATCCTGGTGGTTCTGATCATCTTCATGGTGACGGCGCCAATGTTTATGAAGCCTACGATCAATGTGAATCTTCCTAAAGCAGCCAGCGGTGATCAGACGGCTCCGAGCAAACTGAATATTGCTTTGACGGCGGATGGGCGTATCAACCTCAACGGTACTTTTGTGAAAGAGGAAGATGTGCAGGCTAAAGCGACTGAAGAGGTGGGTAAGAACGCTGAAGTGCAGGCCATTATTTCCGCTGATAAAGATGTTCCTCACGGTAAAGTTGTCGGAGTTCTCGATATCGTTAAGAGTGCTGGAGTTAAGAAATTTGCTATCAGCATTGACAAAAAGTAAGTTCGCGCAGGCCTTTTTTTGATCTTTTTCTTGAGGGGGCCTGGTCGTGGACGGGCCCATCTGGCTCAATAACCACAAAGATCCAGGCTTCCTAAAGAGGCTCTATTTTTTTGAATTAAACTCTTATTTGCCTGTATATTATTGAAATGACTTAATTTATATTTGATACTATATAGTATCGCAATTTTATTGATATCATATAGTATCGCAATTCTATTGACATCATATAGTATCAAATCCACAATCATTTCATGAAATGCTTAAAATGTGTGCAAGACATAATAGGGGTGAGCAAGTATGGCTTGCATGAAGAGTGTTTTGTCGAATGGTTTAAGACAGACGTGCAGAATGAGTTTGTGAGTCTGAGTCAGCGCTCCGCTCAAAGTCAAGATCCTGAGGTTAAGAGTTCTTTGAATAACACCAGTTTTTATCATGGGAAATTCAAAAAATACTCAGCAGATTTGGGAAGCGAAAGCTACATTTTGAAAATGCGCGAAGCCAAAGATGCGCCGGAGCTTCCTGAAGTGGAATATCTTTGCAATCAAATAGCGGCTTTGGTGGGATTGCCTCTTCCAGAGTTTTTTTATATCGATTTTTTTACTGAAAAGGTTTTTGTCACGAAGGTCTTTATTAAGAAAGGCGGAGGGAGCGCCAACCTAGAGCATATTTATAAATTTCGTCCCGATACTGCTCACGACTGTGAAACTCTTATTAAGGTTATCACTCAAACTACAAAGCTTCCCTATGATGTGGATGTGTTTCTAAATACCTTACTCTTTGATGCCCTCATTGGAAATCACGACCGACATGGCAGAAATTTGGCTTTTGTTGTGACACCCTCAAAAACTGTATTGTCGCCTATCTACGACAATGTGTCTTACTTAAGCTTGGTTTCGGGTCCGTTACTTGCTGCTGATTTTAATCCTACAGGACGAGTTGCAACCAAAGACTCCGCAGAGCCGGCGATGAGACATTATCTCGATGAGTTGGGGCGTCTAGGATATCGAGATGTTGCAGAGCAGTTTGCTCAGAAAGTAAAAATTCAGAAAATTGAACAGTTGATTGATGAGAGCTTCTGCTCGGAACTGATGAAGCAAGCTCTTAAAACACTTATAAAGAAAAGATACAAGGAGTTAGTCGATGGCTTACAAAATTGATTACTCAAAGGTAGATCCATCTCGACTCCAGGTGTTTTCCGAAAGCCGTAAGAAGCGAACATTGGTAGGAGTTTTAACTTGGGATTCTGGAAAAAATATTTTTGAATTTAAGTATGATCCCAAATATGCCAAATCCAGGAGTGCCATCCCTATCGGAAAAGAGCTGGATCTTTTTAAAAAAGTTCATACAGCAAAAGGGAAACTTTTTCCTTCATTTGCAGATCGCATTCCTTCGCGGGAAAATCCTGCTTATGCGGATTACTGTTTGTCTCAGGGAATTTCAGTCGAGGAATCAAACCCGATCATTCTTTTGGTGTCTATTGGCAGAAGAGGGCCTTCCACTTTTATTTTCGAACCTACGTATAAAAATCTTTTTACATTTGAAGATGTCAAAAAGGTTCGAAGTGAAATGGAGGTTTCCATACGTGACTTCGCTTTGGCATTTGATCTCAATCCTCCGACTTTGCAGCGCTTGGAGGCAGGGAACAAAACGGATTTGGGGACTCTTCGCAGGATTCAAATATATATAGATTTTCCCCAAGTGGCGAGGTGGCAGCTAGAAATGAACGCAGGTAAAGTGCATGCGGAAACATTTCATAAAATATGGTCTTACTTCGAAAGAAAGCAGCAAAGGGGAAAGGTTTCGAAATAACCCCCTCTGCGGGATTGGGAGCTGTAGATTTTAGTTATAGTAGATTTCCGGTGGTGGATAGTATTTCCAGTTGCAGGTGTTTGAAACCAGTTTCAATTTTTTGTTGCGGCATTCGAAGGTGATGGCGCCTTCGTATTTCCAGGTTGTGCTGTCAGCGTAGGCGGAGGTCATATAGTAGTATTCGCCGGTGCCCCAATCCGGATTGCGAGTGGCGGTGTGAATACGCGGGATGTTGGTGCGACAGCTGAGGGTGGTGGCTTGTTTATATGTCAGGGCCGCGACACTGTAGTCAGAGAGCTGTGTATACGCGCGATTCGAGTATAGGAAATTCAGAGTGTCGTAACTTTGATGTAAAAGATATTTACCCCGGGCGCCATCAAAGTATTCTGAGAAATAGCCATAACTAGTGTCGAAATTTCCGTTGGTGAAAGTGAAGTAAGAGCCGGCAGAGCAGCCTACGGCAGGTTCGAGAATGGTGAGGCGAGCATTAGAGCTTTGCACACTCTGCCCTTTGCCATCTTTGACTATCACATAGTAGGTGCCTTCTTTTTTATAGCTGGAAGCGGTGTCGGAATAAAAAGAGTAGGCGCCAAGACCATCAGGAATGGCAGAGCTCTGGTGATACCACTGATAGTTGTAAGGGGGCGTGCCACCGGAGATGGTGACACTCAACTGGAAAGTGGCTTGCTCGGCAACGGAGGTGTCTTGAGGTTGTTGTGAGATACTCAAGGCTGAAGAGCTGTTCGAGTTCCCTGAGCCAGATCCTGAGGAACCATTGGAGCTGCCACTCCCTGAGGAGCCACCGCCAACGACAATAGCGCTGCCGGAACCCGAGGAAGAGCCTGAGCCACTGGAGCTCCCGCTGCCTCCGCCGACAACGACGGAAGAACCACTGCCAGAGCTTCCACCTGGTCGTGTGGTCCATACGGAAGAGTTTTGATTTTCACTGCTGGTGGAAGATTGAGTCGAAGAGCCTTCGCTGTCACAACTTTCATCGCCTTGAGCGCACAGATTTTGGGGAGCGCAGTTTTGAAAACTCAGAAGAAGCAAAGAGATCGTGACAACAGCTGCGAGGGAGCGAAAATTCTGTATCTTTTTGAGAAAAGCACGGCTCAAGGCAACCTCCCCCTGAATTTGCTAGACTTTAATACGGTAGAAATGTGGAAAAACTTGAGGGTCTTTTGAAAAAAACTGGCGCAAGGTCGAGAGGGGCTTTCTCAATATGACACAGCTAAAGTCCTGTGCTGAATCTCCGATCAGAAAGGCATGTTCACACGTCAGCCTTCGGAGACTCATTTTATCATCGTCACTTTTATCCTCGTCATTCTCTTGGGAGTGCCGACGGTGCGCACTTTGACGGAAATGGATATCAAGGCGGAGACGATGGAAGGCACTCGGGCTCCGGCCAGTGTCCCCGAGTCTGTGGCGGCGGTGGCTCCTTCATCTCTCACTGAAAAAACGGACTTTGATCTGAGTTGTCTGAAAAAAAATGCCACAGCGTTCACAGTTCGTGGCGATTTTGTGCAGTTGCACGGCAAGAGCTGTCTGAAAGATTTTAAAAACACCGATGTTGAGATCATCAACAAAAGCAATGGTTACACGGCGTCTATCTTTATCAGAGGCTCCGACAAGTATCAGACGGACCTGATTCAGTTGAACAAAGGCGAAAATGAAATTGCCGTTCGCTATCGTGTGCGGTCTGGCAAAACTGTGGAAGAAGTGATTCGCATTCGCTCTTCACAGATCTAAAAAGCCTCTCACAAACTCATGGGTCATTCGTTTATTTTTAGCAAAATCTCTTTGGATTCAAGACATTAATGCGCAAGGCTAGAGTAGGATCAATTAAATTGATATTCCTCCTTTGAGCCTTTAACTTAGCCGGCACTGAGGCTGGTTTATCCCGATGATGTTAGAAGGAATTTTGCAACCTGTGGATTTAAAGAAACGCTCCGATATTCATTATGCGCGTAAGATTTGGCATATGTCGGGTGTTTTCTGCATGTTTTTGGCTTACTCTTATTTGCCTCCGGCCGTTTCCATGTCCATTTTAGCGGTGGCTTGGTGTCTCTTTGTTCCCTTCGATTTTTTGCGTCATAAATATCCAGCTTTGAATGATTGGGCGGTTCATGCATTTAAGCCCATCATGCGTCAGAGCGAGGTAAAGCGTTTGGCGGGAACGACGTTTTTGCTGTCAGGGGTTTTGCTGGTCAATATTCTATTTCCTCGTCCTATTGTGGCGCTGACGTTGTTGTTTTTGGCTTTTGCAGATCCCATCGCCAGTTATTTTGGTATTCTCTATGGAAAAGATAAAATTTTTGGGCATAAATCCATTCAAGGTTTTATCGCAGCTTTTTTTGTCTGCACGCTTCTGACTTTAGCGTTCTTGCTCTATCACAATTATCTTTTGGATCATTTGATTGTGATCAGTCTGCTTGCGGGTCTGGTCGGTGCTTTTGCTGAGTTGATTCCCGTGGGAAAGCTGGATGACAATTTGACTCTTCCCGTGATGAGCGCCATAGGGCTGAGTCTGCTGTTTTATTTCTTTGGTTTTTTCGCTAATGTCGGATAATGTTTTGGCCAAACAACAGCCCTGATAGCTGTCGGATGAGGGAGGGCACTCATGGCCATACAACACGATTCACACCATCTCGATAAATTAGATGCAGAGGATGTCCGCGCACAACGACTGGCCATCTACATTTATATTCTTCCTAATTTAATGACCACTGGAAATCTGTTCTCAGGTTTTTTTGCTGTCATTCAGGCAATCAAAGGTAACTATCTTTTCGCCGCTTACGCTATTGTTGTTGCGGCAGTTTTTGATCAGTTGGATGGCCGTTTGGCTCGCTTGACTCGTTCGACGAGTAAATTTGGGGCTGAGTATGATTCTCTCTGTGATTTGGTCAGTTTTGGTATGGCACCTGGTGTGTTGTTGTTCCAATGGGCTTTGCATCCTTTTGGCCGTTTAGGTTGGGTGGCGTGTTTTCTTTTTGTAGCTTGCGGTGCTTTGCGTTTGGCTCGTTTCAATGTGCAAGCCCACGTTGTGGAAAAGAATTACTTCCAAGGTCTGCCTATTCCTATGGCGGCGGGTATTGTGGCGTCTTCGGTTTTAGCTTTTCAAGATTTAGAGTTGGAGCCCCTGGGAAATTACGGTCTTTTGGTGATGACCATCTTGCTGGCCTTGGTGATGGTGAGTAATTTCCGTTTCCGCAGCTTTAAAGATTTGGATCTCAAGGAGAGATTGCCATTCCGCTATCTGATTTTGGGTGTCGGTGTTTTGGTGATTGTGGCTTTGCGCCCGGAAGTGATGTTGTTTGTTCTATTCATGGGCTATGCGGCTTTGGGAGCTGTCTTCGGCGTATTCAAGTTAGGTAAAAACATCCGTAAGATCAAGCCGAGTGTCTATGCTCCCGCCCAAGTTCATGAGAGCGATCTGGTCTTGGAAGACGACGAGGAAGAAGAGGCGGATAAGAATGAAAAGAAAACTTAAAGTCGGAGTGGTTGGTGCGACCGGCATGGTCGGCAAAACCTTCATGGAAATTCTTGGTGAAAGACAGTTTCCTATTGAGGAACTGCGCCCTTTTGCTTCTGAAAATTCTTTGGGTAAAAGCATTGAGTTGCAAGGCAAGGCTTGGCCTGTTCAGGTGCTCAAAGAGGATTGCTTTGAGGGGTTGGATCTCGTTTTCTTTTCTTCCGGTGATGACATTTCCAAAGAGTGGGCACCGCAAGCGGTGCGCGCCGGTGCTTTTGCTATTGATAACTCAGCGGCTTTTCGTATGGATCCGGAAAAAATTCTGGTGGTCCCGGAGGTCAATGGCGATCTGGTGAATAAATTCTCCAAACCACAAATTATCGCCAATCCGAACTGTTCAACTATTCAGTTAGTGGTGGCCTTGAAACCTCTACAGGAACGCTTTGGTCTTGAAGAGGTGAGGGTGAGCACTTACCAGGCGGTGAGTGGTGCAGGTCAGGGCGGTTACGACGAACTGTTGCAGCAGACATCTCAGCATGAATCCACAGCACATGAGGCGAAGACTTTCCCGCACACTATTTTGTTCAACTGCATTCCGCAAATTGGCTCCTTTAATGATGAAGGATTTTGCAGTGAAGAAGTGAAGATCATGAAGGAGACGCGTAAGATATTAGCTCAGCCTCAGTTGAAGGTGTCAGCTTTTACTGTGCGTATTCCGGCATTGAATGCTCACAGTGAAGCGGTGTGGGTGACTTTGCAAAAAGAAGCGCATCGTGAAGAAGTCATTGCAGCGTTACGAGAGTTTGATGGCGTGGTTGTGCAGGATGAACCGCAGAAAAGTGTCTATCCTTTGGCTCGCGATGTTTCTGGCAAAGATCCTGTCTATGTCGGGCGAGTGCACTGCGATCCGGAGAATCCAAAGATGTGGATGATGTGGGTGGTTTCAGACAATATCCGCAAAGGAGCGGCATTGAATGGAATCCAAATCGCTGAGAAGATCTTTTTTAATTAAGAGCGCGCGCTGGGTTGGGTGTCTAGGCGGCGTCCTTCCTGGAGGACTCTGCATCTTCTTCCCGTATGTCTTAGCTGCGATCATTTTGCAGGTATTCTAAGGTTCGGGATGATTCCACGAAAATGATTTCATAATCTGATTGCAGGTCTGGATGGAGCGAGCGAACTTATCTTTGTCATCCAGGCAGGTTAAAATCGCCACTTGTTCTTTATTTTTTAAAATAACCTGACGAATCTGTTTGTTCTTGGAGCGCGAAAGCATATCAACAACCAAAGCCGGGCCCCCCTTGAGAGTGAAGTTTTTGGCTGAGACCACTTCAAATCCATAGTTGGGATATTCGCGCATCCACTTGCGTGCATATAAATCCAAAGAAGCGTTGCTGGCCACCTTATCTGTGCGCACACTGAGGCTGCCCTGTTGGGTCGGATCGGAAGGACCGAAGCGCACTGTATCCAGCAGGCTTTCTTCCGTCGGCAAAGGAATCCATTGGGTGCCTTCGGTTTTTAAAGTGAAACCTTTGTGTAGAAAATAAAGACCTTTTTCTGGATTTGTTAAGGAAGAAGAGCTGGTGGCAGGATAGGGAGCCGCCAGGACTTGAAAACTGCAACTCAACAAGAGAAGAGAAAGAAAAGATCTCATTTCTTAAGAGTACCCTGGGAGCCCGCTTCGAGGCAAGGGCCTAAGTCAGAGGGCAATATCACTGTGTAAATTTGTTTTTTATCCTGAAAAGATCGCGTAAAGGCCAGTTTTTCCGGCGTGCCTCCCGCCAGGC
>JBCECD010000045.1:0-4116 GCA_039206745.1 Bdellovibrio sp.
GATGCGACGGCCGCTGTTTTGGTGCATGAAGAAATCTCCTCCTCGGATCCTGGTTTTTGTTTGGCATATTTGGCGCACACAATGTTGTGTGTGAACAATATTGCTGTGAATGGCAATGATGAGCAGAGAAAAAGAATTCTGCCACCTCTATGCTCTGGTGAGTGGGTGGGTTCCATGGCGATGTCGGAGCCGGCGGTGGGAACAGATGTTCTTGGTATGCAGACGAAAGCCGTCAAAAAAGGTGCGGAATATATTTTAAACGGTCGTAAGATGTGGATCACGAATGGAACTTTGGATGAGGAGAGCACGGCGTGTGACTTAGTGTTGGTTTATGCGCGCACGGGAGAACGTCACGGTCGTCCTCTGCTGTCGACTTTCCTGGTGGAAAAAAATCACAAAGGTTATGAAGTGGGGCAAAAAATCAAAGATAAGCTGGGTATGCGTGCGTCTAACACAGCGGAATTGGTTTTCCAGGATTGCCATGTGCCAGAAGGCAATTTGGTGGGGCATGAAGGAGACTCGATGTTGCACATGATGCGCAACTTGGAAATCGAACGTTTGACGTTGGCAGCAATGAGTTTGGGAATCGCTCGTCGTTCCATTGAGATCATGAATCGTTATGCTTTAGAGCGTGAGGCTTTTGGTAAACCACTGAATCACTTCGGTCAGGTTCAGAGACATATTGCTGACAGCTATGCGGAATACAAAGCGGCTAGAGCGTATGTTTACGAGACAGCTCGGCGTATGAATTTGAATTCAGAGCAGGGAAATCGTTTGGATTCTGACGGTGTCAAATTGGTGGCGACAACAATGGCCAAAAATGTGGCGGACCGGGCAATCCAAGTTTTGGGTGGCTATGGTTATGTTGGAGAGTATGTGGTCGAGAGACTGTGGCGTGATGCGAAGTTGCTGGAGATTGGCGGTGGAACTCTGGAGGCACATCAGAAAAACATCACACGTGATCTTTCAAAGAATCCGGAGCTTTTGTAATCATGTTACCTTACGGACCTGAAATTGCGCTGAATACTCATTTAAAAGTTCATTATCAAATTATCCTGGAAAAGATCGGTCCTCTTCTCACGGAAGAGCGCCGACAAAAAATTCAGCGAGTGGTGTCTGCACGGAACTTTGACACTGCGGTGGTCCTGGAGGGCATATACGATCGCGGAAATATTTCAGCTGTGATGAGAAGCGCTGAGGGATTGGGATTTGGAAATTTTCATGTGATTGAAACACAGGAAAAGTTCAAAGAGGCCAATCGGGTCACTCAGGGTGCCGATAAATGGGTGGAAGTGCAGAAATGGAAAAAAACCGCAGACTGTGTTGGTCATTTGAAAAAAGCCGGATACAAAATATGCGTGACTCATTTGGATGCCAAAGCGAAGCCTCTGCACGAAGTGGATTTCTCCGGCAAGACGGCTCTGGTTTTAGGAAATGAAAAAGATGGTGTGACAGAGGAGATGATTGCGGCGGCTGATGAGACGGTGATCATTCCCATGACGGGATTTGTGCAGAGCTTTAATATTTCAGTCGCGGGAGCTCTCAGTTTATATCATATTTCGCAAGATCGTATGAAGCGAACAGGATCTTCGTCCTCGCTGAGTGAAGTTGAGCAGGGTGTCTTGCAAGCCTATTATTATTTGCGAACGCAAGATTCAGCGGTGTCTTATCTCGAGGAACTTTTTTCCCGAGGAAATATCAAAGTTTAAAATTCAGCGAAGGGTTGTCTCGGCCCCGATATTTTATTAGGATTTTTATAAAGTATCGGGAAGGAGAAATTCTATGCGACTTATATCGGTTTTATCTCTTTTGATCTTGCTTTCCTCTTGTGCGGAAAAAAGTGTGAATGAGAAATCCGGCACGGAGAAAGCGAAAACATTGCCTTTCTTCATGACTAAACCTCAGGTGATGGAACCAGTGGAAGTGGTGTTCGATACAGGAGCTAATGAAAGCCGTCCGATGGCTTATCGAAAAAATGCAGACTTGCGGATGTCAGGAAGTGGAACTTTTGCGCCTAAAGCCCTCAGAGAAATTGCCAAGCCGGTGGGGAAGAAAAAAGATTTGCTGTACATCGTCGATCTGCGCCAGGAGTCTCACGGCTTGATCAATGATGAACCTGTGACTTGGCATGCGGAGAGAGAGTGGGCTCAAGCGGATCTCAATCATGATGAGGCCGTTCGTCGGGAACGCCGGCTTTTAGGAGATTTGCGAGTGGGGGATCTTTTAAAGGGGAAAACCATTGGCAGTATTGAAACCGAAGAGAGTTTGGTGCGCAGTCGCGGTCATCAGTATCACAGATTGACGGTGACGGATCATGTGCGTCCGGTGGATTCTGAAGTGGATCGTTTTATTGAAATGGTGCGAACACTGCCGCCTCAGTCTTGGGTGCATTTCCACTGTCGCAGCGGAAAAGGGCGAACGACTTTATTTATGATTATGTACGAGATGTTATCTCGCGGAACAGTTTATACGTATGATGAAATCGTGAAGCGCAATAAAGAACTCAGTCAAGATCCTGACTTCTTAAAAACAGAAGAAGAGTCTCACTGGAAAGCGCCTTATCAAAAAGAAATGCTGGCGTTCTTACAGGAGTTTTATGCCTACGCGAAAGCTCATCCTTATGGCGAAAAAGAATTATGGTCGGAGTGGAGACAAAAATAAAATTTAACTTTTGCGAAGAATGATGGACTTCATCAACGGCTCTTGATCGGGGAGTTCGAAGTCCAATCCTGCAGCAGGGGCAGGCAGGATGGTGAAAGAGAATTCTCTTTTCAGACGAGCCAGGCGTAAATGAATGTCCCCACTGGTCCACTTTTCGTAATTCGTGCAGAATAAAAGCAGTCCGTTTTTCTCGAGACAATAAAGGCAATTGATCATCAGTTCATCAAAATTTTTGCTGATAGAGAAGACGCCACTTTTGGAGCGACCAAAAGAGGGGGGATCGCAAATAATCAGACCAAACTTTCTTTTGCGGCGCTGAGTGCCCTTTAAAAAGAGCAGGCAATCCTGGGTCCAAAACTCATATTTCTCGGATTCAGGGTCTAAGTTGTTGAGCTCAAAATTGCGTTTGCTCCACTCTATGAAGTTCTGTGAAACGTCGACAGTGCACACCTCAGAAGCTTCAGCAAGGGCGGAGACAACACTGAAACCTCCTGTATAAGAGAACAGATTTAAAACGCGGCGATCTTTCGCATGATTAGCAACCCACAGTCGGTTTTCTCTCTGATCCAAAAAAAGTCCCGGAGAAAGACCGCTGTCACTTCGCAGTTCATAGAGGACATTGTTTTCGCGAGCTTGCCAGCGCGAGGATGTATGGCCGATATTCCAAAGAATCTGAGCGTTCGGATCTTCTCCGCGGTTGAGCATTTTTCGAATAAGGATTTTTTTATCATGATATTTTGCCAAGCGCTCAAAACGCAGAAGATCCTGCACTGTGGGATCGGATTCTTTGTACCAATAAACCCACAGATAGTCGCCAAACTGATCGATTCGATAGCTGTCGATTTCACGATGACAGAGACGTAATGATTCATCTTTCAATGTGGAAAAAGCAAAACTTCTCTCTCGTCTTTGGAGGGCCTCGGCAATGGCGAGGTCTTCAGAGGAGGAGATGTCGATTTCTTCTTGTGCCCAGATGGGCAGAACTGTTTCGAACTCAACTGTTTGTTGATCCAATTGGAATCGGAGCGAGAAGGAGTGTAAGCACAGGCGAAAAAAAGAACTTCCTCCGTGATCGGCGTCTCCCAGGATCGGAATATTTTGAGCTGCGGCATGCAGACGAATTTGATGGGGTTTACCGGAAAGAGGTTCTGCTTCCCACAGCTCATAAGCCCCCAAGGAGCGCAACCAGCGGAAATTTGTTTTCGAGTTCGGCTCACGATCCTGATAGCTGACGAAAGAGTTTTTCTCCTTAGTAATGAATGACTCGGCTGTGAACTCTTTTGCGGAGATTTTTTTATCCGTCAGGAAAAGATATTTTTTTTGCACAAGATGCTGTTCGAAGAGACGACTGAGGGCCGCTGCCTGTTCTGATGAGGTTGCGAAAACCAAAGCTCCGGAGGTTCCTTTGTCGAGACGATGAACAACGAAGAGCTTTCTTTCGAGCTCCTCTTCATA
>JBCECD010000045.1:4126-6505 GCA_039206745.1 Bdellovibrio sp.
GGTGCGACCACAAACGACAATGTCCCGTTCCGTTCATAAATCTCCACGCAGCCCCGTCGCCCATATTCAGGACTGTGAGTTGGCAGGCCGGCAATTTTATCAATAAAGAGACATCCGGCTTTTTCGGTAAAGGGCAACTTAATCACGCGTGTCATCCAGGTATTATAGTCGGGTTTTCATTGAGGGTCACTGTCATATTCAGTAGGATCTGGGCGTATTGCATTGAAGGAGGTTTTTCGATGAAGAAGTTCGGTCTGTTGCTAGCGGTTTTAGCTCTGCCATTTTTGGTGGGTTGCGGGATTCAGTCATTGCCTCAGGGAAAAAATGCCACCGAGGCTGCCTTGGCGGAGGTGAATAATCAATACAAACGTCGAGCTGATTTGATTCCCAATTTGGTGAATGTGGTGAAAGGTTATGCAAAGCATGAGCAGGAAACTCTGACAGCGGTGACGGAGGCGCGTGCGAAGGCGACGGCGATGACGATTGATCCTTCGAAGGTCAGTCCTGATCAGCTGGCGAACTTTCAACAGGCGCAATCAGGTTTGTCTCAGGCCTTGGGACGTTTGATGGTTGTCGCGGAGAAATATCCTGATTTGAAAGCGGATCAGAATTTCCGTGATTTGCAAGCGCAGTTGGAGGGAACGGAGAATCGTATCACGATCGCTCGTCAACGTTATATCGAGTCGATCAATCAGTTTAACAACCTTGTGACAGTCCCGCCGACGAGCTGGACCAACTCCGTGATGTATCATTTCGAAAAGATGCCTCAGTGGGATATGGCTCCTGAAGAAAAGGCCCAAGCTGAAAAAGCACCAGACGTGAAGTTCTAGGGTGCTGGCCGTGCGGATTTGGGCGCTCTTATTTTTTGTATTTTTAGGTGGACTGTGCGGGAATGTGGAGGCGCAGTCTCGCTTTAAGGTTCCGGCTTTAAGTGGTCCTGTTATTGATGAAGTAGGATATCTGACTCGCGGTGATCGACAGGAGTTGATGCAACTCTTGTATGATTTCAATCGTCGCGGCAAAGCTCAAGTGCAAGTTCTGATTGTGCAGGATCTGCAAGGACTGCCCATCGAGCAGGCTTCCATTGAGATTGTGGATCAGTGGAAGCTGGGAGATGCAAAAAAAGATAATGGTGTTTTGTTTTTGATAGCAGCCCGTGAGAGAGCGTTGCGTATTGAAGTGGGTCAGGGGCTTGAGGGAGCGATTCCGGATATCATTGCAAAAAGAATTATCAGTGACCAGGTTATTCCTCTTTTTCGAGCGCAGAGATTTTCTGCGGGTATCACAATTGGAGTTCATGAGATTTTACGTCTGGCGGATAAAGAGTTTGCGGACACTCATCAGTTGAAAGACTCTTCTGGAGACGGTGGTGATATTCCGATTGCGGTGATCATTTTATTTTTGATTGTGATCTCTATCTTGGGTCGCTTTGGTGGCGGTCGCGGTCGCTTTTACCGCGGAGGCGGTGGTGGCTGGGGCGGTGGCTTTGGTGGCGGAGGAGGTTGGTCTTCGGGAGGTGGCGGCGGCTGGTCAGGCGGCGGTGGCGGCTTCAGCGGAGGCGGAGCCTCGGGGAGCTGGTGATGTGATGGCGTGGATTCATAAGTATCTTTCGGTAGAGGACTTTAAAAAGATTGAACAGACCATTGCGGCGGTGGAAGAGGCGACCAGTGGTGAAATTGTTCCGGTGATTGTGCGGCGATCTTCGGCGGTGGGGCATGTGCCTTTGGCGCTGACACTGTTGATTTTATTATTGTTGATTATTGCGGAATTACCGTGGAGTGATTGGCTGTGGGTGACTCCGTGGGTGTGGTTATGGCCTGTTTTGTTGGTGATGATTTATTATGCTGCTCACGTTTTGGGGCGACTGAAATGGGTGCAGAAGATTTTTATTCCCGAGCCAGATGAAGTGGAGCAAGTTCATCAGCGGGCGGAGTTGGAATTTTATCGCAATAAGATTCATCGCACGAGTCATGGCACGGGAGTGTTGATTTTTGTCTCTGTGATGGAAAAGAAGGCTGTGATTTTAGCGGATCAAGGTATTGCTGAGAAGCTTCCAAAGGAAACCTGGGATGGAGTTTTGACCCTGTTGGGACGAGCTCTGCATGACGGTCATTGGTCTGAGGGTTTTATAAAAGCCATCGAAGCTTGTGGCGAGCACCTTAAGACGCACTTTCCCATTGTGGGAGCGAGCGAAAATCAGCTCAAAAATCATTTGATAGTGAAGGATTAGTGCTGAGAGGGGCGGGATGTTTCTTGCCTTTGTCGCCGAATCCCTGTTAGAGTTTGCTTTCTTTATTTAGAAAATGCGGCCGTAGCTCAGCTGGATAGAGTACTTGGCTTCGAACCAAGGTGTCGGGAGTTCGAATCTCTCCGGCCGCA
>JBCECD010000045.1:6515-11580 GCA_039206745.1 Bdellovibrio sp.
TCTTAGTTTCGAACCTTTCCGTTCGAGTTTGATTTTAAATTCACTTTGGTCCAGCGAGCCCAAACAAATTTCCAAATGGATCTAAGATTTGGCAAATCGTTTGGCCATCTTCAATATCCAACGGTCCACGGTGAATAACGCCGCCTAAGGATTCTGCATTAGCAACAGCCTTCGAAAAGCTAGGCACACGCCAGTACGTCACAACTCCCGCTTTCCCCGTTGCGACCTTGGCATCGGCTCTGTGGAAGCATATTTCTGTAGAGCCAATTCGTAGCACCGGAAATTCTTCGAGCAGGTAAACCGGTTCGATACCCAAGAGACGCGAATACCAATCACAAGCTTTTTTGGTGTCATCGACATGAAACATGACTGAGTGAACGCTCTCGAACATCTCTACTCCTCTTCTGCGGCGGTATTCTTCCTGAAAAAATCCGCAATTTGCGTCTTGTCGACCTGGCTCTGGGCTGCCTTCATGACAAGGGCTTCAAATTCGTCTTCTTTCGCAATTACTTGAAGTCCGTTCACTTCCAGAAAAACCGCAGCCGTGATCGCGGCAATTCGTTTATTGCCATCGTTGAACGCATGATTTTTTACCAAATGAAACAGATAGGCTGCGGCCATCTCGTAAAGATCTTTATGAAAGTACTCTTCGCCAAAACCTGACTCGGCCTGCGCGAGAGCCGATGCAAGGAGTCCCTCGTCTTTCACGCCGGACGAACCGCCAAACTCATTAATCTGCATCTGGTGCAAAGCGATGACTTGATCAAAAGTAAGAAACTTAGGCGATAGATTCATTTCGCCAAGTTCTTCATCATTTTGCCGTAACGCTTATTGATGCCTTTGGCTGCTTTCATCACTTCCTCGTCAGAGGCCCGAGGAGTCTTTTCTTTCAAAAAGCGAATATTCAGTCCGTCTTCCTTCGGCGTGACTTCAACCTGCGTATTTCGATCCAAGCCATAAAGTTCGGCGATGGGCTTATCGATGATAAGTCCTAAGCTTCCGCCAATTGCCGTTAAGTTTTTTTTCATAAACACCTCAAAATCATTATACCAAAATATAATTATCACTACAATGGTAATTATACATTATAAACTAAATAAAATCAGAGGTTTAGGTAGATGGCCTGGGAGATATCGAACTAAATGAGTTCGAGAATATCTTTTTGAGATAGTCTTATGAGGCAACAAGAGATCGTAGATCGTTTTAGTTTTCATGGATTTACCCTCCATGAAAATCGGCGCAGCTAGTTCGAAACTCCTCTACTAGAGCGCACCATTTTTCATTTTTACAGATATAAAAAATAGCAGACTTAAAACGCATATTTTAGCACTGGGACCGCTATTTCTGTTTAGCTTCAAAGCAGTGGCGACTGAAAATGGCAGTTGTCATGCGTCAGCTGCACATGACTGAAAACACGATGGGCACTGATCTTGTAACTGGAAAGCAAGTCGTCAGCGAAGGGCTCTTGCAGCTTAGTTATCAGGGTGTCCCGAACTACGGGGCAACGCTGAAATATCCACTTTGCAGAATTGAGTGGTCAAAGGACAAGAATCTCGCTGCGACAGATTCCAAAAAGACGATTCTCGATCCGCTGATAAATTTGGAGTACCCCCACCCACAAGTAGCTAGTGCTGTGGCTATTAAATTATTAAAAAACCTGCTCCACTATCGCCAAGATCAAAAGAATAGGTAGACTATGAAGACCAATGGGTTCGCATCTTGTCTAGAGAGTTGTTTTACTGGTGTAAACGAAGTTGACGCTCACAACATTTTTGAACAGGTGATTGTCTAAAATATCATTGCCAAAAGTGAGACAAAATCTAACAATGAACAGACATTGGAGTGTTCAATGAAAAAGATTTTTTCCAGCTTTTTACTTTTGTCTTTATTTATATCTGGCTGTGCCATGTTTCAGAAAAAAATCGATCCGTCAGAGAGTCAAACAACTGACGGCGGATTTCGTTTTAAGTTTGCAATGGCTGGTGAATGGTATGCTGGGCAGGGCAACAAGGGACTCTACATGGTGGGGCAAAAACCCTTGTCTGACGGGACAACTAAGCTGGCAATTGTTAGACATGGTCCGATTTGGACTGGGGGCGGAAAGCCTATGACCAACAAGGAAATCCTAGACGGTTTTAGAAAAGATTTAGAAAAAGAAGCTCAAGGCGGTCGTGCTTCAAAAGTTAAAAGTGAGTTTAACCAAAAAAAATATAAGGACGCAGATTGTATGTATTTCGAGCAGTCTGGCGAAGATAGTCCCGCTCAAGGTCCTATGAGCATGAATAATGACGGTTTAATTTGTATGCACCCAAAACATAAATATCAATTTATCTGGCTCGCAATCACTGAAAGAAGACCATTAGGAAAGCCTGTAAGTGGATCGTTCGCTGAAGATAAAAAGCAGTTATTTGAATCGCTTGAGTTTTTGGACTAATTTTAGAATGCTTGATCGTTTTGAATAATTAACTGCTTTGCTCAACTATGCGCTTTGAAGCAGGGCAGTTCGAAACTCACCTATCAGGGCGCACCAATTTTAAAACCAGACGCTCAGCGCGCTTTGACACTGAGGTGCTGAAGTTCAAGCACGATTAAAGAGCGATTTTCCTAGTTGGCTTTTTAATGATTTTTTTTTCGAGTGCCTTACTGAGATCTATATCGAATTTCTTGGAAAAGATATATTCAAAGAGGTGATTGCTTGTTATCGAGTATTTCCACCCCATAGCCCTCATTTTGTTCATTTTTCGAAGTCCATATTTGTTGATAGAGTTGTAGCCATCGCAGTTGGCAAATAGAATGTATTTTAAATTGCCGGTTCTGAGTTTTACAAAAGTATCTGTGGCGATAGCCACTTTATTTGTATCAAAAATGGTTCCATCGGTTGCGCCATGGCTGTTCCAAATGAGAGCAGAGGTGTTTTTGTTGGCAAGGGCTTCTTGTAAGTCGATTGCAAAGGCGGCTACATTGAAAATGGTTCTAAAACCTCTGAGCGAAAGCCACTTGGCGACGGAGTAAAACTTCTCGTAGTCAGATTTTGTCCAACCGTCACTGAGATCTCCGATAAGGTAATAGAAGTCCCCATTTGGATAACTTTTTCGATAAATTTCTTCTCTTATACTTTTAGAATCAGATGCCTGTATAGGAAAGAGAAAAGCTGTATTCGAATCATAGAATTCAAAAATGATCTGATGGGGCTGACTTTTCTCCTGATGAGTTTTGATGAACTCAGCGATATTTTCCGCATTAGAAGTGTTGTTGTCGAATCTTAATACCATCTCGTTGGAGGGACTGGCAAAGACCTTCAATGACATCAAGAACATTAAACAAATGTATGCGACTTTTTTCATGAATATCACCCTCTAATAGTCATCTGATTTTGGAATGAGGGGATTATAAGGTAACTTCTGATACCCACCAATACTCAACAAATGAATTTGTAAATTTGTAAGTTCTAAAAATTTTATCCTTCCAGGAGGAGAATGATCATGAGATCCCATAGAGGTGGGATCCATGCGTCGTTTGAGTGTCATTGCTCAGGGGCAAGAGAGAGTTTAAGATGGCAAGCGGATGGTGAACTCACACCCCTCATTGAGTTTACTGACAACGGAAAGAGTCCCCTCATGAGCTTCCACGACAGCTTTAGCGATGGCGAGTCCCAATCCAAAGCCGGATTTGCCCGGTGATCTTGCGCTGTCAGCACGATAGAAAGGCTCGAAGATTCTGCCGATATCTTTTTCAGCAATCCCGATGCCGGCATCCTTCACTTTTAAAGCCCAAAAGTTGCAATCTCTTTTTAAGGAGATCTGAATAGATGGAGAGTTTCCCGGAAGACTGTATTTCACCGCGTTTTCTAAAAGATTTCGTAGAACTCGTTCCATCTGCATAACATCTATATTCAAAGAAGCCTCGGGAGGCACCTGGATGCGAATGCTTGCTGCGGAATCAAAATCAGAGGCGACATGAGTTATGAGCTCACTGAGATTGGCAGCAGATTTTTTCAGAGATCTTGCGCCCTCCTTAAGTCGATAAGACTCCAGGATTTCGTGAATGAGCTCTTCCATCTTTTGCAGGTCCTCTTTAATGGAGAGCTTCATATTTTCATCATTGAGGAGGTCGACAGCGACTCCGACGCGAGTTAAAGGACTGCGCAGCTCATGACTGACGTCTCTTAAAAGTTGTTCTCTTGCCGCAATCATTTTTTCAAGCCCATCAGCCATATTGTTAAAGGCCTCACCGATCATTTTAAATTCACCTTTATGGCGGGTGCGGATGCGGTATTTTAAATCGCCTGAAGAGATTTTATTGACACCATCAACGACGACATTAATGGGTGACATCATCCAGCGGATGGTTAAAAAACTCATGGCCATGATAAATAGAGTGAAGGCTGCTAACCACAGAAATGGAAAAATCCATCCGCGAGGAATTTCACTTCGTGAGATGAACCACACTGTGCGGGGTTCGGCTCCTTTGACTTCAGCGAAAAAGTAGCCGCGATATTTTCCGAGGAGCAAGCGATTTGAGAAGTGCGATCCTTCCTCATCAACATCCGCAAAGCTGGGTAAATGATGAGAGTTGGCGAATGTCTCATGTCCCGCGACTCGTGCTTTTAAGTGTAAATCATCGTAGATTTTTTGCATGCCTTTCGGAGTCAAATCCTGCTGGAGTCTTTGATTCAATGTCGTGAAATAGGCGATGGCATTTTTTTCTATGACAGGGGAGAGATTTTTATCTTGGGCAAGGAAGTGTCCGATCCAAGCCATTCCGCCAATGATTAAAAAAGCTGTAAAACAAAAAGTTACAAAGACTTTAATTAAAAGTTTGGTCCCACGACGTTTCACAGGGTTTCCTCCACGGCCATGATAAAGCAATATCCCTCGCCCCAGACTGTTCTTAAAAAGACGGGGTTTTTTGCGGGATCTTTGAGTTTTTGACGAAGACGGCTGATGGCCACATCGATGCTGCGATTATAGGCTTCCCAATCCACACCGCGAAGCTCATCCATGATTCGATCTCGAGAAAGACTTTGACCTGCGTGGGACATAAGTAATTTCAACAGTTCATATTC
>JBCECD010000046.1:0-1770 GCA_039206745.1 Bdellovibrio sp.
CTTTCGCCGCTGAGGGATTGGTACGTCTTTTTTACGAAGTTAGCTTATTGAGCAACCATACTATGAGCGTCTGCAATTTCATTCAGAGTTGGATTTTCCCGAATATCTTTAATAATTCCAGAAAAAACATCATAGGCTGCTGTTAAAAACATTTTCGGCATATAGGATGCCGCTGGATTTTCAGTAAATTCTTATAAGTCCTTCAACCAAGATTGAAGAGGTTACTGAACAGCATCTGCATTACCCTTTGCCCCTTTTTTATTTGGAACTTTAGGAGCTTCTACGCATATTGCCCTTGAATTTGCACCATCTAGCCAACGGGAGCTAAAGCCGGCATCGCAGGACTTATTGTTCTTTGATTCGAGGCAATTACTATTATATCTACATATCATATGTCCATTTTCTGAAATGGATCGCTCAGAATCTTCAACTTCACAGTTCAACTTATCTAATGCACATCCTATTTTCTTATAAAGATCTTCTTGATGAGAAATGCACGTGTCGGTTTTCTTATCAACAGAACAAGATATAACGACTACATATTGCAATTTCCTCTGCGCAGCAGTCCCAGCATAATCAATCTGTGCAAAAACAATCGAACCAAAAAATACTAATAAATAAAAACAAGCAAACCGAATCATAAGGCACCTCGCTTTCAGAGTATGACATTTCCTGAGAGTAGACAATTGGCCAAGGTCCAGGACCCAATCTAACTCGGGCACCCGCATAACTATTTAGGCCTCAGATAATAGACAATGTAAGAAAGCGAGCACCCCCACAGGGGAACATCCACAAATGGACCTCATGCTAGGCTAACTAGGCTAAAATTAAACCTAAGCCGTGTCAGACCCTTACGGGAGTAGATGCAAACTGGAATGTTTACCACCATTTTAAACTCGAAGGAGGATGCAGCTTATGAAATATTATAGTTTCTTGACGGTTTAACGATAAAACACGTCCACTTTTAGAGTGGCACGCCTGCGTTTTTAATCCAGCATTGTTATGACCTTCGAGGTCCAAACAGAAGAATGAATGCGCTAGAAGCATAAATCCGATCAAAACAATGGAAGAAGTTTATAAAAACTTTTCTATGGGTATTCGATAAACAAAAGAGCCGCCAAACACGACGACCGGGGATGCAAATCCCAGGGCTCGGTTTGGCCAAAGAAATTTGGCGAAGGAAAAATATTACCCAAAGGGGATTGCTTTCTTAAAGAAGAAAAGCTGTTGAAGCTCAATTGAGACAGATTTCCGTGGTTATCCAGAATCGTAGAGAGGAAATGGGGCTAACCCAAGAGCAATTGGCCGAGATGCTTGATTTAACCGTGGTCGCCCTTGGTTATATTGAGCAAGGAAGACGTTTCCCTAGCCTTCCATTTCTTTTTTATATTTGTCGTATGATGGATATTCCGGTCAGTTTTGGTAAGTAACCTGGTTCAGCTCATGTAGACGTCTGTAAGGAACGACTATTTCGAAGTGTTGGACTTTGCCCAATTAGAAATGTTCTGGGCCACTTTCAAAGAGGATTCAATTTCTTCCTTTGTGAGTGGAATCTCACCCTCATGATAACGGCGAACAGACGCAAACGGATTAAGTTCCATCAAGTCAAAGCCCTCTGAGGGCATTTTATCGTCAGGCAAAAGAGCGACCAACACCCCCAAATCGTGAAGCAGTGGGAACGCAATTTGATTATGAACTAAAACGGCTTTGATATTTTTCTCAACTGATTGTTGAGCAAGAAAAACAATGTTTTCAAGTCGTCCACCGTTG
>JBCECD010000046.1:1780-2462 GCA_039206745.1 Bdellovibrio sp.
TTGGCTTTATAGAGCAAATTCGCAGAGTCTAAATCACCAGCGGCAATTTTCAAAAGCTCTTGCGAGTAAACTTTGGGATAAAGTTTTTTCTTATTGGAATTTTTTGTCATCGCAATCTCTTCCCATCACGGAATGCGACGAAGCAAACACCGCCGAAGTTTTTGCGTTCATCAAAAGATTCTTTGGTTTTGAAAATCCAATCAATCGCAATGCCAAACTCGGCAAAGCGACGGGTATAGACTTCTTTTTGAAGTTGTTTGATAGAGGCGTGGTCTTTGGTGACGACAACAAAATCCAAATCCGAGTCATCGGTGAAATTTCCATCAACAGCGGAGCCAAAAAGATAAGCTTCTAGAATTAAATCTTGCGAAGGGATGGAGTTCAGAACTTCCACGGCTTTTTGTTGAGCCCACTTGTTCATCTCTGGATCGTGGAGCATTTTTAGTAAACCCATTTTGTCCACCTTCCCTTTTCTTACAGACGTCTGTAAGAAGTTGGTGATCGCGGCACGACTCGAACGTGCGACCTACTGCTTAGAAGGCAGTTGCTCTATCCAGCTGAGCTACGCGACCACTGAGCGAAATTATCGCTGAAGGGGCACAAACTAGCAAATTGAAATCAAAATTCCAAGCTTGTGTCCCCGTTTTTAACTTATTTACGCATTGCGCAATATATAGATAGC
>JBCECD010000046.1:2472-3606 GCA_039206745.1 Bdellovibrio sp.
ACTGCTTAGAAGGCAGTTGCTCTATCCAGCTGAGCTACGCGACCCTATTTCAATAATGTCTCTGAAGTCGGACAAACTAGCAAATCTATTTGAAAAATCCAAGATGTCGGGTCCTGAAAAATACAAATTATGCAACGTGTCGTCTCTGTAGAGAGGCGCAAAGGGCAACGCCGCCAAGGATTGTATACCAAAGAGTTAAGATCCACAGAAGCAACAGAGGAAGAGCAGCAAAGGAACCGTATATTTTACTGTAAGCAAAAAACTTTAAAGCTAAAGCGGCATAAGTTTTGTGAACGACATAGAGAGCTCCCGAAGCTAAAATAGAACTCACCAAAGCCGCTTGAAAGCGAACATGCCGATGAGGCACCATTTTATAAATCAAAAACAAAGTTCCGACTAAGACCATTGAGTTGGAAATAAAAGCCGGCACCACCCGATGCACAAACTTGAATTGTTCCAAAGAGGTGAAGCCCACATACACAGCTAAAAAAACAGGAATCAAGAGAATCAACAGCCACTGGTAAATCAAACGCTTGTAGAAAGGTCGGGTGTTGCGCTCATTCCAAACACGGTGAATACCCACCTCCATATCATGCAACAGGCGGATGGAAGTGATAAACAGTAAGATGGCTCCCGTAGTTCCCAATTTGCCCGCGTTGATATTTTTAAGGAAAATCCGGATGAATTTCGTAACCTCAACTCCAGCAGCTTCACGCATGTTCGAAAGAAGCAAGGCTTCCACTTTAGGATAAAAAGCCTCTAGCCCTGCAATAGATTGAAAGGTTGCAAGAACAACAGCGATAAAGGGGACGAGAGCGATTGCGGTGGAAAAAGCCAAAGAAGCGGCAACGAGCTGCAACTCTCCATCGCGCATCTGCTGGAGAGTGTCCCGGAGAACCTCTTTGAGACTATTAAAGCCAAAACTTCTTCTGAACTGCGAAATCATGTCCATTTCTTTCAATGAGAGCTGCATCACAATACGGGTCGTGCTCAAAGAAAAGATACCATGACTGGTCCGCCGCTTCACTAAGATACTTTTGTTTTTCCTCCATCAGTGTCAGTGGATGCAAATCGTATCCCATCAGCCATGGCACTCGCACGTGGGAGCTGGTGGGCACCATATCTCCGCAATAG
>JBCECD010000046.1:3616-9843 GCA_039206745.1 Bdellovibrio sp.
GAGTGTCTGCTGGCCATCACTGACTTTGATGATTTGCTGGCCTTGAGTGTGGCCGTCAGAGATCAAACACGAAATGCCGGGAATAAAATCCTGCTGAGGACCTTCCATTACTTTGAGAACTCCATGTTCTATCAAAGGTTGAAAGTTGGCTGAGTAATAACTGGCTCTCTCGCGTAAGTTAGGATGCTGAGCCGTTTCGAGGTTGCCCTTTTGCACCCAGTATTGAGCACGCGGAAAAGCAGGCACCAGTTGGCCTGCTTCATTGGTGGTTGTGGCGCCACCAGCGTGGTCAAAATGGAGATGGGTCAGGATCACATGATGAATGTCGTCAGGACTCAATCCTTGAGCCGCCAGGGATTTCAAGAGAGAAGGGCCTTGATCATTCATGTTGTACATATCGGCGAACTTGGGGCCGAGCTTCTCGCCATATTTGGCGATGAAATCTTTGCTTTGTCCATTGCCTGTATCAATCACAACATTGCATCCAGGAGATTTTAAAAGCAGAGCGCGAGCCTCCATTAAAATACGATTCTTCTCATCGGCAGGGTTTGATTTTTCCCAGAGAATCTTGGGAACTGTTCCAAACATCGCTCCGCCATCCAAACCAAACAGTCCTGTGGGGAGGGGGCGAATTTCATAGGGACCGATTTTAAGATGGGACTTTTCAGGTTGAGCTGGTTGAGGACTCATGGGAACCTCCTTCTGCTTCTGAGGGAGCTGCAAAGGCCTGAGGATTGATCGTCACAACCCATTCCTTGTAAGCAGCATACACCGTTTCAATGGGACCGGGTGGATGAACAGGACCTACGTGAAGAACTAACTTTCCGGGATAAGGAATCAACTGGCCCTTCGGCCATAACTCCATATTTCCCTCCAGATAAGTGAAAAGCAGCGGCGTCTGAGTGCGCTCCGAAAAAATAGAAACTCCGCGTTTGAACTCCTGAATCTTTCCGTCTTTGGAGCGTGTTCCTTCGGGAAAAATAATCAACCACATGCGCGGCAGTTCGGTGAGTAATTTCAAAATCAAATTGATCGCCTCGCCCTTGCGGTCTTTACGATCGATGGGAATAGCTCCCAAACAGTGCTGAGAGAAAAAAGTGAAAAGAGTGTTCGAAAAAAAATAATCTTTGGCTGCGGCGATATAAACGCTCAGCCAATAACGACGTGGAATGGAGGCCGCAATCGACACGGCATCCAGGTGGCTGGCGTGATTGCTGATGATGATGAGCTTGGGCTCTGTATTGTAAATGTCTTTGAAGGGAGTGCCTTTGACTTGCAAACGAATATAAAATTTAAAAGCCAAATTCTTTAGGAAGATGGACCACAAAAAACGCATGCAAACGCTGAAAAAATCAATATGCCGAGTGAAGAGCGGCAGATGCTTTAAATAGGTTGGCAGCTTGGTCCACTGCTCGTTCTCGTAATCCCAGTCTTTCATAATAAAACCGTCATCACGTAATAGTAAATGGGAGCAACGAAAATCAAACGGTCCACCCGATGAAGAAAGTCCCCACGACCAATGATGAAAGGGCCAACGGTTTTCATTCCTGCATCACGACGGACCACTGTCATCACCAAGTCTCCGACGAAGCCTCCCAAGGAGGCGACAAGTCCTGAAGCCAGCCAATATTTTTCAGAGCCATCAGGTAAAAGAAAGCGCATCGAGCCGGCCAGAAACAAAGTCAGAAGAATGGAGACCGTCGTACTGCCCACAGTTCGACGGGGATTGATGCCAGGGAACATTTTCCAGTTTCCGATATAGCGACTGACTGCCAGATTGGTATTGTCACAAAACTCAGTCAGGATCACCAGGTACATGACTTGATAAATCCCATTGGGAAATCGCAGGATCAACCCCAGATGCATGAAAGACCAACCTAAAAAAATAAAGCCCAGCAAAGTCAGGGAAATGTACTGAATCATTCTTTTATAAGAATTACGAATAAGTGGTACTAAACAACTGGCGCCCAAAACCATCATCGGCATGGAGTTGTAAATATCCAAGCGATCATACCAGGCACACAGACCCAATCCAATAATGCCGGCATAACAGATCACGACAAAGTAACTACGATGGAACATGCCCATGATCTGGAAAAAAATTTTCGCACCCATGACAGCCAGGATTGTAAGGAATATCAGAGGCCAAGGTTCTGGCAAGCCCATCACGATGAACATCAAAGGAGCGGCTACGAGCCAGCTTTTGATGCTGGCCCAGGATTGCACAAAGTAATGGTTGCGCTTTCGGAAGGAGAACATGATAGCGCCTGAAAGAAAAATAATTGAGAGAACAATCAAAACAGTTTGGCGGTAAATGTGACTTTCCCACGCTGTCGGAATAGACATGCGCAGGGGAAGGTTGAAGTCAAAAAAATCCATTATTTGGCATCCTCATCAATTCTATAATCTTTGATTTTTTTATAGAGATTCGAGCGAGACACTTGCAGAAGGCGAGCGGCCTCTTCAATATCTCGAGTTTGTTTGAGACAAGCGCGGATTACATGCGCCTCGAATTCCTCCACCAAGGTGTTGAAGCTTTTATTGAAGTCAATGCTGGTATAAGAAGGAGCTTCAGGGCTTGTGGCCGCAGGCTTCAGCCAGGCATGTACATCTTCTGCGCGGATGAAGGGAAGTGGGGAGGTGAGACTCAGTTGCTCACAGATGCGCTTCAGCTCACGGACATTGCCCGGCCAGTTGTATTTCTTCAGCACCGCAAGGCCATCTTCATCAATGCTCTTATTGCGGCGAGGGCGCTCGGCTTCAAGAAAATAGCGAGCGAGCTCATCGATATCTTCAAGTCTCTCCCGCAAGGGCGGCAACTCAATGCGCTGAGAGGCCAGGCGGTACAGAAGGTCCTCGCGGAATTCTCCTGCGGCCACCATTTTTTCCAAAGACTTATTGCTGGCTGCGATCACTCGTGTTTTCACTTTGATATTTTCTTTCGCGCCAACACGGCGAACTTCACCGGTTTCAAGAAAGCGTAAAAGTTTGGCTTGCTGACTCAAGGGCAGAGCTTCAATTTCATCCAAAAACAAATCGCCACCATGGGCGGCCTCAGTCAGACCGACTTTGTTCTGATCAGCACCGGTGAAGGCACCTTTGACGTGACCAAACATTTCTGACTCAAAAAGATTTTCGGGCAGACTGGCGAGATTGACAGCGATAAAGGGGCGCTCTCCTTCTTGTTCATGCAGGAGGCGCGCCACAACTTCTTTACCGCAGCCGGTTTCGCCTTCGATCAAAACCGGGTTGGTCTCACCACGAAGAGCGGCAATGCGCTTTTTGATTTTCTGCGAAGCCGGTGAGTTGCCCACCCACTGTACTTGCGACCGAGGACCATTGGTGTTGACATTGCGAAGATCCCAAAGGGCTTCAATTTTTTCGATGATCAGCAAGACCTCTTCGGGCATCAGGGGCTTGGCTAAGAAACGTTGTGCTCCGGCTTTCAAACAGCTTTCCATGAGAGCGCGATTAAGGTCACCAGACATGGCGACAACTTCTAATTGATTATTATGTTGAATCAGCTTTTCGATGATGCCGGGACCGACAGCTTTTTTGTTTTCAGGCTCGAGATGCATGTCCACAAAAGCAGCGTGATAAAAGCGCTCGTATTGAATCGCCTCCAGTTTGGAAGCAGAAAAGACCTTCCAATGATTGGGCAAACACATTTTCAGAGCTTGATGAACCAAAAGATCATCGTCGACAATTAGTAGAGAAAATACTCGATTTAATGACATAGGTGTTTAGTCTCCCTCGCGAAGAGAGCTTTGACTACAGTTGGTGCGCATCGTCAGTAGTGACGTGGCCCAACTTTGAGTTTATTCTTTTGTTTGTGGAGGTTTCATGGGCAATCTGCGCATTCTTCTTGTTGAGAACATTCATCCAGTGGCGAAAGAAAACCTTTTTTCTGAGGGGTTTCAGAATGTCGATCTGATCTCTTATGCTCCCTCGGAGGACGAATTGTTGGCAAAGCTGCCCAACTATGATGTGTTGGGCATTCGCTCTAAAACTGAAGTCACAGAGAAGGTTTTAAGAGGCAATCCTCATCTGGTGTCCATTGGCTGTTTTTGTATTGGTACGAATCAAGTGAATTTGACAGCGGCCCGCGAGTTGGGAATTCCCGTGTTCAATGCTCCTCATTCTAATACACGTTCTGTTGCGGAGTTGGTGATTGCAGAGATGATTTCCCTGTCTCGTCAATTGGGTGATCGCAACACCAAAGCGCATCTCGGTGAATGGGTGAAGTCAGCCGAGGGCTCCCGTGAGGTTCGTGGTAAGACGGTGGGCATTGTTGGCTATGGTCATATCGGAAGCCAGGTCAGTGTTTTGGCGGAGGCCATGGGCATGAAGGTGGTTTTCTATGATATCGTCAAAAAATTGTCTCTTGGTAATGCAGAAGTAAAACCTTCTTTGGAAGAATTGTTGAAGGTGTCAGACTTTGTAACTCTCCATGTCCCTGAAACTCTGGAAACCAAAGATATGATTGGGGCCAAAGAATTGGCCATGATGAAAAAGGGTAGCTACTTGATTAATGCCAGCCGTGGCAGTGTCGTGGTGATAGAAGCTCTGGTGCAGGCTTTGAAAGAAAAATTCATTGCAGGATGCGCCCTTGATGTATTTCCGGAGGAGCCGGCATCCAACAAAGAAAAATTCAAGTCACCCCTGCAAGGTGTATCCAATGTCATTCTTACTCCCCATATTGGTGGAAGCACAGAGGAAGCACAGCATGCTATCGGCATTGAAGTTTCTGAGAGTTTCCGCCGCTATTTGAAAATTGGCTCTTCTTCAGGTGCTGTGAACTTTCCGAATGTGGATCTCCCTGTGAAGCAGGGCACATCTCGCATCTTGAATGTGCATAAAAATGAACCCGGAGTTCTGGGGGAAATCAACAGTCTGATTTCCAAAGCCGGTGCCAATATCGAAGGGCAATATCTGTCCACAGATGAAAAGATCGGTTATCTCGTTGTCGATTTACAGTCACATCAGGCAGCCAATTTAGCTCAAGATATCGAGCAACTTTCTCGCTCTATTCGCACTCGTGTGGTGTACTAAGGGGATGCTGCCGCGTCTTGGTTGCAGTCATTTTATAAACGCTTTAGTGAACAAGCTTTTTTATGAAGGCTTATGTGCAAAATTTTTTAAGTATTGAGAACCTTACCTGGATTGAGGATGCCATCTGGGTCGAAGACTTTTTTAATTCCGCGCATGAACTGAATTTCCGCTTCAGAGCGCGTGTAATTTAAAAAACTTTTTTTGGTCAGACCCACGCCATGCTCGGCAGAGATCGAACCTTTGTATTTCTTAACAGCATCGAATACCATGACATCCACTTTGCGACATTCTTGCACAAACTCATCTTTGCTCATGCCGGGAGGGCGCAGAATGTTGATGTGGAGATTGCCGTCCCCGATATGGCCAAACCAGACAACTTCCCAGTTCGGATAAGCTTTTGATAAAACTAAATCCAAGTCTTGCATAAAAGGAGGCACTTGCGAGATGGTCACAGCCACATCATTTTTGTACGGAGAATATTTCGCTAAAGACTCAGAAATATCCTCACGGTAACGCCAGAAAGTAGCAGCTTGCACGTCGGATTGACTGATCACGCCGTCAACAACCCAGCCTTCTTCTAAGCACTTTTCAAAAACTCCCAGAGCCAGTTCTTCATCGTGTTCGGTGCGGGTTTCAACCTCCGCTAAAACATAGAAGGGAGCCTGGGTCTCGAGAGGAGCGGGGAGGCCGGTATTCTCTAAAACCTTGGCCAAGGCCTTATCGGAAAACATCTCAAAAGCCACCAGCGTCGCGCGAGTTTTAAACTGTGCAAAGATTTTCATCACAGCATCTAAACCACTCACTGCCATCACCAACACTTTCATAGGTGGAGGTGCTGGAGCCAATTTCATTGTCGCTTCTACGACAAACCCCAAGGTCCCTTCAGAGCCGATAAAAAGATGGCGCAGGTCATAGCCGGTCGCATTTTTAACCAGACCATTATTGAGTTCTAAAATTTCACCTGTTCCTGTTACGACTTTTAAACCCGCCACCCAATCACGAGTCAGGCCGTAGCGCACCACTTTGATGCCACCGGCATTGGTGGCAATGGTTCCACCCATTTGTGCGGAACCTGCGGCGGCAAAATCAACAGGATAAAAAAGATGTTGTGATAAAGCGAACTCCTGTAATTGCTCTGTAACCACGCCGGCCTCAATCACGACACTCTGATCGAT
>JBCECD010000046.1:9853-11336 GCA_039206745.1 Bdellovibrio sp.
TCGATAGGATTGAAGTTTTTAATTTTATTCATTTGATCAAAAGACACCACCACTTCATTTTGAGTGGCGACCGCAGAACCGGAAAGACCTGTACGTCCTCCCGATGGGATCAGGCCGATTTTATGTTGTCGAGCCCATTTTACCAGTTTGACGACATCTTCAATCTGTCGAGGAAAAACAATGGCAGAGGCTTTGACATCAAAATACGTAGTCCAATCCTTACCCCAATACTTGAGACTTTCCTCGTCTAGTTTGATTTGATCTTTTTGTAAAAAGTTTTCAAGTTCGAGGAGAGCAGATGACATGGGGTTAACTCCTATTCTTCTTCATGAAGAGAGCGGTGAGAATCGCGCAGCGTGCGCCAGCCAAAAAAGGCATAGGTCGGACAAAGGCCCCAGGCCGCAGTGACGAGACCATAGAGTCCTATGTAAGCCCAAAATGGACCCCCTGCAATGGCATAGGCGGTGAGGCCTACACCAAACAGAAATCTCAAAATACGATCCCAGAGGGCGACATTGCACTTCATAAGTTTTCAGAGACTTACTTTAAGAGCTCTTGCAATTCACCGGATTGATACGTTTCCATCATGATATCACTGCCGCCGACAAGTTGCTTGTTGATATACAGTTGAGGAATAGTGGGCCAGTTGCCATACTCCTTGATGCCTTGACGAATGTCTTCGTCAGACAAAACGTCGACATCGTGGAAGCTGACACCCATGTCCTGCAAGATCGCGCAGGCGCGAGCGGAAAAACCGCACATAGGAAATTGCTGAGTGCCTTTCATGAAAAGCACAATTTTGTGTTGATTTAAAATATCACTGATTCGTTCATGAGTGGTTGACATGAAAACTCCTTATTTAATTTTTGTTTTAATGGAGAGAGCATGCACTTCTCCCGTTTTCAGCTCGGGACCAAAACAGGCCATGACATGCTGATGCTGTTGAATGCGAGTCATGCCGGTGAAAACAGGACTCTCTACATAGACTTCGTAGTGATCGTGAGTGCCGGTCAAATCAAACACCTCCACTTTGGCTTGAGGATAGTGTTGTTCCAGACGTTCTTTCATTTGCTCGGGTGTCATAGGTCTCCAGCTTGTATATTCCTCCATTCTTATCAGAAATCGGGCGGGGAGCCAACCTCCCAGATTCTCGGGACAGTTCTTGAATGATGCGAGCGGTCGTTATACCATGGGCCCCATGTTTGGAGCTTCTTATCGTCTCGTTCAGATTTTCATTTTGGTCCTGTGGACCCTGCTATTTTACACCCTTGTAAGAGCGGAATTTCTCATTTGGAATTGGAGTTTATTTCAAAATAAGGCTTGGCAGGACATTCTACTCGCTTTTGTGGTCGGATGGCGCTTTGATCTGTCGGCGGTTTTAAGTGTGACGGCGCCGGTGATTTTAATCACTTTTGTACCATGGCCCGAGAGTTGGCAAAAATATTGGCATTATGGGGTTTTGGTTCTGTTCTGCCTCTTGCAT
>JBCECD010000047.1:0-10293 GCA_039206745.1 Bdellovibrio sp.
CTTTTACAGAAGCTCCTCCGGCGCGTTCTACGGTGGCTGTTGCGGGTCTTCCTAAAGGTGTGAATGTCGAGATTGAGGTTGTTGCCCATCGCTAAGGGAGTGTGGCGTTCGCGCTCCTTTTGGGTTTTGATATTTTTAAGTGGAGTGATTCTCTATCGCTTTTATGATGAATATCAAAGAGTGCAAGGGGAGGTGATTCAATCGTGGTTGAAAACCTCCTCTGCGGATTGTGCCGTGGTGTTGACGGGCGGTTCGGGACGAGTGCGGGAAGGTTTTGATCTGCTTGCCAATCAAAGTGTAAAGAAGCTCATTATTGCCGGCGTGTATTCGAATGCGCGTTTGCGAGAGATCATGCCGGTCTGGCCTTTTTATGGGAACTTATCAGAAAATGATGTGGTCCTGGATCGTCGTTCTGAGACGACCTATGGCAATGCTCAACAGAGTCTTCCCATTGTGGAGGCTCTCAAGTGTCGTGACATTTTATTGGTTACCTCACGTCTGCACATGTATCGGTCCTATCGCACCTTTCGCGCGGCTTATCCTGAGAATATTTATATTCAGAAGCACGCGATTATAGGAGGGCGTTACGAGTCTTCCGTCTGGGAAGAGGGATTCGAAGCTCTCAAGTCTTTATTTTATTCTCTCTGGGCCTACTAAAAAACGCGACCTTCCTCCAAAGGACTTTCGGTCCAAGGTGCCGATAAGATCTACAGGAGAAGAGGTTATGATATGACGTCGTTGTGGGCGCATATAGATTTACTAGGTCGATTTGTGACTCAGAATGTGGAGTACACATTCCGCGTTTTTTTAATGGCCTATCTTTCTCTGCGAGCGACCATTCTCGATAAGTCCCAGGGCTTTCGCCAAATTGTCGAAGTGATTTCTGCGCAAATTTATTTTACGGGCTGGCAAGCTCTTCCTCTGGTGTCGGTTCTGGCTTTGGGTGTGGGGGGAGTTCTGATTATGCAGTCTTTGGCGAACCTCTCCTTTTTGGGAGGCACCGAGATGATCGGCAGCTTCTTGACGGTGATGATCATTCGTGAAGCTGGTCCGCTTTTGGTCGCTCTGGTTGTGATCGCGCGTTCAGGAACGGCGGTGGCATCTGAAGTGGGCAATATGCGCGCCAATCGCGAGATGGAGGCTTTGGAGAGCATGGGAATCAATCCCCTCAGCTTCATTGTTTTTCCGCGAGTGGTTGGTGGGGTGATCAGCGTACTCGGGTTGGCTTTTTACTTTAATTTTATTGCTCTGGTTGGTGGCTATTTGGTTACACGCTTTGTGCAGGATATGCCCATGGCGTTTTATGTGGACTCATTAATGCGCGCCTTTTCAGGGCAGGATGTTTTTATCTTTCTTCTGAAAAATATCTTCAGTGGCGTGATTATATTTGTGGTCTGCTGCTATCAAGGATTTTGCGTGAAACGCAGCCCGCACGAGGTTCCTCAAGTCACCACCCAGGCGGTAGTGAACAGTATTATTTTTGTCGTGGTCTTTAATCTTATCGTTTCAGCTTTGTTTTATCTCAATCAATTGCGCAATCTAGGGGTGATCTCATGAAAATCGAAAGTCTTAAATTCGAAGGTGTTTCATTCACGTATGAAGGACATGATCCGATTATGAGAAATGTCGATTTTGATTTTCCTCTGAACGAAATCATCTGGCTCAAGGCCGAAGAAGGCTCGGGAAAAAGCTCTCTGTTGCAAGTCTTGGCAGGATTGCAAGTGCCTCAATCGGGTCAATATCTGATCAATGGTGAGAATGTCGCAGATATGTCCTTCGAAGATTTTTTACCGTATCGCCTGCAAATCGGGTACTCCTTTGATTATGGCGGATTGATTAGCAATCGCACTCTGATGGAAAATCTGACTTTACCGCTGCTCTATCACAAGATCCTTACTCATGACGAGGCTCAGGAGCGAGTGGTGGAGATCATGAAAGAATTCGGTATTGAAAAATTTGCCGAGGAACGGCCTGCGCATGTGCCGGGGCGGGTTCGTAAATTAACTTGTTTGGTGCGAGCGTTGGTGATGCGTCCGCAGATTCTATTGTTGGATGATCCCAGTGTGGGATTAGGGCAAGACAGTCTGCATGTTTTTGCGGATCATCTGCACAAGATGCGAGATGAGGGCTATTTCCCTCATGTGTTTATCAGCTCTTATGACGAGAAGTTCATGAATCTTTTTGCCTATCAAATTCTGCATTTGGATGAGGGACAACTTTATTATCAACCTGTTTCGCCGGATAAAAGAGTTGTGCATTTATGACACGAGTGAAGTTCAACAAATTTGAGCGCACCGCCGGTTTGTTTGTATTGGTGGCTATAGGAGGACTGATCCTGGTGGGGGTGAGTGCAGCTATCAAGCAGGGATGGTTTGAGCCGAAGGTTCGTTTCACAACGACTTTTGAAAATGCAGATGGCTTGCATCAGGGAACTCCTGTGCAGATGTCAGGTTTGCATGCCGGTGGCGTGGAGTCTGTTGAATTGGAAAGTGACAATCGCGTGCGTGTGGATTTTTATGTGCTCCGGCGCTTTCATACAAAGGTGCGAGAAAACAGCACGGTGCAGTTGATTCGTCCTTTCATTATTGGTGAACGTGTTCTCGATCTGACTGTGGGAAATGAGCAGTATGAGATCTTACCGGGTCACAGTGCCATTCGCTCTGTTGAAACCATGGATTTGATGACCTTGATGAGTGGTAAGAGCATGAATGCTTATTTGAATCGAATCGGTGGAATCTTAGAGAGCATGCAAATTGTTTTGGATGCTTTTTCTGATAAGAGCCGTGCTGAAAGTTTAGTGCGAGTTATTGATCGCTTAGATCCGTTAATGAAAAGCATGAATATCATGAGCACCGAAGTCACCAAGCTCTCGAAGCAAGCGACTCAAGGAGAGGGTTTAAAAAAGTTGGTTGCCAATCTGGCCACGACAACCGAGGAGCTCAATCATATTTTGCCAGAACTCAATCGACAGAATCCTGAGCTGGCGAAGAATTTAGCGGTGATGACTCAGAGTTTGGCGACAGTCACCCAGGCTTTGGCGCCGGCGATGAAAGAAGTTGAACATGAGCTTCCTTCGGCAACTGTGAGAATGGTTGAGGTTCTGAATGAGACAGTGGTTGTTCTGAAGGCTATGCAGAAAAGCTTCCTCATGCGAGGAAATGTTCAGGAAGTCAAAGATGAGGAATCGTCAAAGCGTTTACCTGCTCAGCAGAAGTAAAAAACTTTTGTGAACACGGTTCCTGCAAACAATTTATCTTTATGAATCTTTAGCAATCTGGACTTTCGATCGATATATTTACTGCTCATATAGCAGGAGTCAAAAAATATGCGATGGAGAGTTTGCTCGATAATCATACTACTCCTGAGCGTTGCGGTACTTAGAACGGAAGCTCAGACACTGAAAGTGGCTTTTGGTTTGGAAAAGCCTCCTTATATCTACAAACAAAATGGCCAGTGGAAAGGTATCGAAGTCGATATTATTTCCGAGACTTTGCGTCGGATGGGATATAGTTTTACTTTTGAAAGCATGTCTTCTCTGCGCCTTGAGGCCGAAGCCCGACATGGCAATTCCTATGACTTGGTTGTTGGTGTGCCATCGGGAAATGAAGGCGCTGTATTCTACTCGGAGCCCTATATAAAATATGACAGCAGTGTGGTCACTTTGCGCAAAAGCAATTTAAAAATCAAAGGTGTGAAAGATCTTGGTAGTTTGCGTGTGGGTGCATGGTTGAGCGCGTGGAAAGATCTAGGAACTTCTTTTGAAAGTCTTTTTGCGCCGACGATGAGTGGGCGTTTTAATAAGAATTATCGAGAATATCTGCACTTTCATGAATTGTGCCTGGCTTTTTGGCAGGAGAAAATCGAAGCTCTGGTTGTGGATCGTCAGATCTTTGACTGGTTTCGTATCTTGTTGGCCGAAAGAGAGGATACATCTCGTGATGTGGATTTCTTTGCGATCTTTCACGACTCTCGCTCTGCCCATGTGGCCTTTCGCAATGAGAATTTGCGGGAGTCTTTTAACGCCGAGCTAAATAAAATGAGAACTTCTGGGGAGTACGCTCATCTACTGGGATCCCGGGCCGTCAAGTCTGTGGCCTCTTGGGTCAATGGAATTTCCTCTGAGCGCAAGGAACATTAAAAATTCCTCTTGAATCCTTCTTTTGAAGATTTATGATAGGCCATGCTCGTTGGTCACTTGTTTCGCCATTTCATTTTTTCAAAAAGGGCGGGAGCTCTGGTAAAAAGGATTTCATGGTTGTCCATGATTGGTATTTCTATCAGTGTGACGGCTTTTTTGGTGGTTCTGTTTATCATGAACGGAATGAATGCGAATATTAAAAAGCGCATCATCGGTTTAGAACCTCATCTCTATGTCGAGATCCCGACGATGACTCAAGCTACGGCCCTCGAATCTCACCCGGCCTTTCAGCGTTTACGTGAAAATTCAGAGGATCGGGTCTACGTCTATGAAACTCAAGATGTGATCATTCGCAGTCAAGACGGACAATTTCGCGGAGGCGTGGCACGCGGAGTGAACAAAGAGAGCCTCGGGCATTTTGTAGAGCAGTTGCAGCGCATGGAAGAGGGCAAGAAGAACAGCGGTGAAGCTTACTTCTGGGATCCCGCCGATGTTCCTGGGACTTCGGAGATTATGATGGGTGTGGATTTGGCCCAATCTCTGGGAGTGTATGAGGGAGATTATGTGACTCTGATTTCACCGGCGGGATTGTTACTGCCTCCTGGTGAAACTCCGAAATTTGAACGGGTGAAGATCAAGCGTATTCTGGCCACCAGTTTGGCTGAAGTGGATGCGCAGATGATTTTTTATCAACGGGATGAAGCTCTCAATGCTTTGGACCAAGAAGGCACCAAAAGAATGGGCATCGAGGTGTGGCTTCATGATGAAGGCAAGCTGAATGAAGTGAAGAAAAGCCTGGTCAACTTTGACGATGTGAAGGTTGAAACCTGGATGGATCGCAACTCGGCTTTGCTTTACGCTTTGAAGTTAGAAAAGATGACGATTGGAACTTTCTTGGGTTTGGCGGGGATGATTGCGGGAAGCTCGATTCTGACGGTGTTGGCTCTTTTGCTGTCTCAGAAGAAATCGGATATTGCGATTTTGCGAGCCATGGGATTTTCAGCTCGGCAGACGGTTTTAACTTTCACGCAGATTGGTTTTATTTTGGCATCGATTGGTGTTGTGAGTGGTTTGATTATTGGAACTTCAGTGAGTTTATATATTCAGGCCAACCCTTTGCAGCTCACGAAATCTCAAATTTATTATGATCCTTCCATCCCGGCCCTTGTGGATGGAACACTTCTTCTGAGTGTGGTCGTGGTGAGCATGGCAATTGCTTGGCTGGGGTCTTACATCCCGGCTCGAACAGCGGCAGAGATGGAGCCCTCCGAAGCTCTGCGAATAAAATAATTTTTTATATAATGACTAAATAACGACTTCGAGAGGAAGCTCTTGCAGATTATAGCAACTGGCCATGGAGTAACCATAGGCTCCGGTGTCGAGAATGGCTAAGTAATCGCCCTCTTGCAGGGGCGGAAGAGAGCGCTCCTTAGCGAGGAAATCCGCAGATTCGCAGATAGGACCTACAATATCAACAGAGGTGTTGCCTTCGCGGCGGACCAGAGGAAGAATTTGGTGATAAGCTTCATAGAGAGAAGGGCGTACCAGATGATTCATGCCGGTGTCGACAATCACAAAGGTTTTGGCTGAAGTCTTTTTAACGTATTGAACTTGCGTCAGTAAAACTCCGCAGTGTCCTAGCAGCCAACGGCCAGGCTCTGATTGCAATTCGCATTGTAAATCACTGAGGACGTTCAGAGTGATGCGTGCATATTCTTTTAGCAGATTTTCTTCTTCTTTCAGAGCCAAACGATCATAAAAAATTCCGAGACCACCGCCAAAATCAAAACGGCGCAAAGTCGAGAATTCCTGTTGTAGGTTTTTATAAACTTTTTTCAGACGGTGGAGAGCCTCTTCGTAACCTGAAAATTCCAGCATCTGTGAACCTAGATGCAGACTGATTCCGACAAGCTCCAGAGAATCGCTGTAGCGCTTAAGACAGGTTACCAAATCAGGAACTTGCGAAAGCTCCATACCGAACTTGTTGTCCTTTAGGCCCGTGGCAATATAAGGATGAGTTTTGATATCGATATCAGGATTGAGGCGCAAAGCCACGGCGGCTTTCTTTTTAAGAGTGCGAGCCAGTTCTCCGATTCGCTCCAGTTCAGGCAGACTTTCCACATTGATTTGGGCAATGCCCAGCTTCAGAGCCTCGGTGATTTCATGACGGGTTTTGCCGACACCACTGTAGACAATATCAGAGGGAGAAAAACCGTTTTCCAAAGCACGTTTGATCTCGCCCAAAGAAACGACATCGGCTCCAGCGCCGAGTTGATGCAGCTTTTGTAGGACTTGAGGATTGGAGTTGGCTTTCATTGCATAAAAAAGCCGCACATTGGTGAGGGCCGAGGCCATGGTTTGATAGCGTTGAGCTATGAAGTCCAAGTCGTAGACATAGATCGGGCGCATATAATTGCCACACAAGGGCAAAAGAGCTTTTTGCAATGGACCTAAGCGTAATTCATTATTGATGTATTCCATGAAATCCTCGTGCTAGCATCATGGCCCATGAAGGATGATTTGTCATGAAAACTTCTATTTTTACATACACGTCGAAAGGCCTTCCTGTTCTGGCTTACGAGTTTCAAAACGGAGGGCCCGAGGTTTTGATTTTGGGCGGAGTGCATGGAGATGAGATTGAGGGAGTGATTGCCTCTCAAGCTTTGCTAAACTCTTTTATGCAGGGCTTTCCTTTTAAATTGAATGTCACTTTGGTGCCACAATTCAATCTCGAAGGTGTTGTCTTTAAAACTCGAGGCAACGGACGGGGCGTGGACTTGAATCGCAATCTGCCCACAAAGGACTGGTCGCCTGAAGTAAAAACTCCACGCTATCATCCGGGTACGGCCCCTGGCAGCGAAAAGGAAAATGAAGGGTTGATCCAGTATATTGAAAATAAAAAGCCGGTCTTTATTTTATCTTTACACTCCTGGCATCCTGTTTTGAATGTCAACGGGGATTGTCGTCAGGTGGCTGAAGTTTTAGCTCAGCATACAGGTTATAAAATTGATGATGATATCGGCTATCCTACGCCGGGATGCCTGGGGACTTTCACGGGGTTGGAGCGGCAGATTCCTACTTTGACCTATGAAATTGAACGGGGCTTGGTGGCGGAGAAGATATTGGAAATTCATGTGCCAGCTATTTTGGAATCGTTGAAAACTTTGGAAGTAAAATCGTAAGGGATCAGGAGGCTCGCGATGCAAGAGGATGTGAATCAAATTTACTCTGATATTCAAAACGGAAAAACCGTTGATAAATTAACAACTCATGAATTGAAATTCATCTATGAAGTGATCGAAGGCTTGGATAACGGGCGATTGCGAGTGTGTGAGAAAAAAGGCGATTCTTGGACCACAAACGAGTGGATTAAAAAGGCGATCTTACTCTACTTCCGTTTGCAAAAGATGGATGTGATGGCGGCGGGCGACTTCACCTATTATGATAAAATTCCAGTGAAACAATGGACGGAAGAAGAGGGCGTACGGGTGGTGCCTCCGGCGATTGCACGCAAGGGGTGTTTTATTGAGAAGGGTGCGATTTTGATGCCCTCTTATGTGAATATCGGTGCCTATGTGGGAGCCGGAACCATGGTGGACACCTGGGCGACGGTGGGATCTTGTGCCCAGATCGGTAAGAATGTGCATCTTTCAGGTGGAGTGGGTATCGGAGGCGTATTAGAGCCGGTTCAAGCCACTCCTGTTATTGTGGAAGACAACGTATTCATTGGCAGCCGCTGTATTGTGGTCGAAGGCGCTGTGATTGAGCAAGGTGCTGTCTTAGGAGCTGGAGTGACAATCACTGCGAGCACCAAGATCATTGATGTGTCTGGAGCGTCTCCTGTTGAATACAAAGGACGAGTGCCAGCCAACAGCGTGGTGATTCCTGGAACGCAGATGAAAGATTTTGCCGCCGGGAAGTTTGGAGTTCCTTGTGCTTTGATTATCGGTCAGCGTAAGCCCAGCACAGATCTTAAGACATCTTTGACGGATGCTTTGCGAGATTATCAAGTCAGCGTGTAAGTTCTCGAGGGGATTTAAAGGTCGATGACACGAAACTCATCGGCCTGAATCGGTCGCAGTATTCGATGGGCCATATCATTAAAGTGACTCGAATAGTCGGTAGTCATGATATGAATATGGCGAAAATCCACAGCCGTGTTAGGACGAAGGCGTCCTGACTGAAAGTCTTCCTTCAGCCATTGGGCAATGGCTTCTCCGGAATCCACCAACTCGATAGAAGAGCCCGTTACGCGTGCAATAGAATTTTTCAAAATAGGGTAGTGTGTGCAGCCCAAAATCAAAGTGTCGATATGATTTTGCAAGAGAGGACTGAGATAGCGAAATACTATCAAATTGGTCACGGGATCGGAGTCCCATCCCTCCTCGGCAAGAGGAACAAAGAGGGGGCAGGCCTGATCGAAGACTTGAGCTTGAGGATTGAGCTCGAGAATCTTCTTGGTATAAGCTTGACTGCCGATAGTAGCTCTGGTGCCAAGTACGCCAATGCGCAATCCTGTGCTGAGTTCTAAGGCTCGGCGCGAACCTGGAGCAATAACATTGTAAAGAGGCAAGCCGTCTATTTCATTTTCCACCATTTGTGTCGAGGCTGTATTGCAGGCGATGACCAGGGCTTTGACTTTTTGTCGCTGGAGAAACTGGATATTTTGTTCGGAGTATTTACGAATCGTCTGGGGAGACTTGGAGCCGTAAGGCAGTCTCGCAGTGTCGCCCAGATAGAGGAAATTTTCCTGCGGAAATTGCAGGGCCAGTTCTTTCAGAACAGTCAGCCCTCCAATTCCTGAATCAAAAACTCCTATCGGACGCGAGTCAGCCTCTGGCATCTCAACCTCTTAAGCCGTGAGCTCGAGATTCTGCGGCCCCACTGGCTGACATCTCCATGAACTGAGCTTTTTGACGAATCTCTTGAATAGTGGTGGCATTCACATAACTCATGCCCGAGCGAATGCCCCCCATGACTTCCAAGATCACATCTTTAACGTGACCTTTGACGTTGACTTGAGTGGACTCGCCCTCGGGGGCCATACCCTCAGGAACACCGCCGCGCCAGGAGTCTTGAGCAGAGCGTGATGCCATTCCACGATATTGCTTTTTTCCATTTTTGATTTCACCGGGGGTTTCAATAGTTCCTGAAAGCATACTGCCCAGCATGACAATATCAGCGCCTGCAGCAAAGGCCTTCACCATATCACCCGAAGTGCGCAGACCGCCGTCAGCAATGACCGGAACATTGTAGCTGGCAGCCACTTCGGCACAAAGAGCAATCGCCGTAAGTTGAGGCACACCACAACCCGTAATAATGCGAGTGGTGCACATCGAACCTGGTCCAATTCCCACTTTGATCGCATCAGCACCGGCTTCAATCAGATCCTTTGCTGCATCAGGAGTCGCCATATTGCCAGCAATAATATCAACTTGTGGATATTTATCCTTCAACCACTTCAGCGTCTCCATCATTTGAATGGAGTGGCCATGAGCAATGTCGATGGTGATAATATTCACGCCGGCGTCGATCAAGGCTTGAGCTCGCGTTTTGAATTCTTCGCCGACACCCACGCTGGCGGAGATATTTTTCACGCCACCCTCTTTGAGTCGACGAGCTTGGTCTGCCTGATCTTCGATAGGCAAAAAACGATGGAGAATTCCCAGGCCACCTAAATGATTCATGGCAGAAGCCATTTCATACTCGGTCACGGTATCCATGTTGGCACTGACCACGGGCGTGTTCAGAGTGATGTTTTTGGTAACACGAGAAGTGAGTTGAGGATCTCGACGTGAGCGCACGTCAGAGCGAGCGGGGATAATCAGAACATCGTCGAATGTCAGACCACGACCGCGATTTTTAATATCTTTCCAGTTAAACATGAGCGTCATGTTTATTCACCTCTCCTATAAAAATATTGAACAGAATATGAGTTGATAACAACAAAATGAAAGTATCCACTGCCGACAAAGTCAGACTCGACAAAGGGGTTTTCCATAGGAGTCGATAGGAGTCAAAAAATGCAGAAAAAACCAGTGGAATAAAAAGATGAAAAAGAATGAAGAGTCCCAAGATCACAGCCCAACGGGAGCGAACTATTGCAGATGAAGAACGGAGGGCATCGACCTCACCTTTTTCATAGGCAGGAGAGG
>JBCECD010000047.1:10303-11182 GCA_039206745.1 Bdellovibrio sp.
CCACAAAGGGAACCATGCTGTATTCCACGTACTTCCAAAGTCCTGGTAAAATAAAAAGCAGGGACCAGGTCAGAGACTTGCCCCAATAACGAAGCGTTTCGATATAGAGTTGATTTAAATGTCGTTTTAAAAAGCGACCCAGAGTCTCAGGACTGCTGCGCAGTTGATTGAAGGCGTAAAGAGCAATTGCCAGGGTTAGAACCGGAAAAAGAATAGCATTTAAAATGGAAATAAAACCTAAGACATAGGCAAATTGAGGCGACCCTTCCGGGCTGCGAAGAATCCCTTCGATTTGCATATTAAGATACATCTCTATGTTGCCTGACAAAACCACGAGGACAAAAAGAGGAAGAAAGACTTTTTTAAAAACCTGAAGATTTTCTGAAAAAAAACTCACTTAAGTATTTAGATCCTGAAAGCAGAGGAGAGTCAATACCATAATGTATCTTAGCAGCAGGGATGGAAGCTCATGTCTTGTCTCTGTTAAACTGCATCTGCAGGCTTATATTTCCTTAAGTTTTTTTGCGAGAATGAGGTAAAAATGGCTAACATTGGTGATACGAAGATTTTGGTGCAGGTCATCCAAGATTTGTCTTCCGCGCGCTCGTTAATGGAAGTCATGGCCTTGGTGCGCACCGCCGCAAGGAAAATTGCCACAGCCGATGGGGCAACCTTTGTGCTTCGAGATAATGGCATGTGCTTTTATGCGGATGAGGATGCTATTGAGCCTCTTTGGAAGGGGCAACGCTTCCCTCTCACTTCTTGTATCAGTGGCTGGTCGATGCTGCATAAAGAGGCGTTGATCGTTGAAGATATTTACAAAGACCCTCGCATTCCGATTGCGGCCTACAGTCCCACATTTGTGAAAAGTTTGGCTAT